>JAHECQ010000245.1 GCA_024641625.1 Acidimicrobiales bacterium
GCACAACACCGACACACCGATGCCATCGTCGCCGTAGTTGATGAGCAGCCACTCGGCGAAGGCGACAGCTGCGTGCTTCGACACCGCATAGGGGCCCGAGTCGATCTGGGTGAGCAATCCGGCGGCAGACGCAGTGTTCAGCAAGTAGCCACCACCCTGTTCGACCATGCCCGGCACCACGGCGCGTGCGGCTGCGAGATGCGACCAGGTGTGCACGGCCATCATCCGCTCCCATTCCTCGGTCGGAAGGTCGAGTCCACCCGGCAAGCCGTATCCCGCGTTCGAGACGAAGACATCAATGGCTCCGTGAACGGCCAAGGTCTCGCTCACCATCGCCTCGATGGCCCGTTCGTCGGCCACGTCGAGAGCAGCCGATGACCCCACCTCACCGAGCATCGCCGCAGTCTCAGCCGCGTTGTCGCCGTTCAGGTCAGCACAGACCACCGCTCGCGCGCCGTCGGCGGCGAACCGAAGCGCCAGTGCGCGTCCGATGCCGGACCCGGCCCCGGTCACCACCGCCACCTTTCCGGCCACCTCCATGCCGTTTCGTCCCGGATTTCCGTCACCGCTCATGGCATTTACCTCCGTCGCTTCTTGATCAGTGCTCGATGTGCGACCATCTCAGGTCGACCATCGCTGGTCGATCATCATCGATCGAACCCGGTGGGTCAGGCCACGTTGACCGGACCCAGCGTCCGGCAACAGTAGAAGACCCGTTCGAGCAGAACAGCATCAGGTCGGGCCGCATCCACCGGGTCGAAGGCTACGGTCAGGCGAATGAGCACCATCCTGTCCGGAGCCGAGCCCGCGTCAGTCGACGGAGGTCCGATCGGTGTTCTCGTGCTGCACGGGTTCACCGGGACGCCGCACTCCATGCGTCCGATTGCCGACGCACTGGCCGATTCGGGGCACACCGTCGAACTCCCCTTGCTGCCCGGGCATGGCACCATCGTGGAGGACATGATCGCCACAAGCTTCGATGATTGGGCGGCACACGTCGAGTCCGTCTACCGAGATCTCGCGGCACGGGTGGACCGGGTGTTCACCATCGGCCTCTCGATGGGAGGATCGTTGACCCTTTGGTTGGCTGCCCGCCACCCCGAGTTGGCAGGCATCGTCACCATCAACGCAGCGGCCGTACCCGACGAAGACCTCGCCGAGGGCATCGAGGCCTTCGTTGCGTCAGGGGCAGAGCTGATGGATGCCATCCGAGGTGACATCTCCAAGCCCGGTACCCCGGAGGTTGCCTATGATCAAACGCCGTTGCGGCCATTGCTCTCGCTCCAGAAGGCCCTGGTCGAACTCGAGCACACGTTGGCGGCAGTCACCGTACCGACGCTGCTGATCACGAGCGAGCAGGATCATGTCGTGCCGGCCGAGACCCGTCACTACATCGCCTCGCGCATTGCAGTCGACCCGGAGCATCTGACGCTTCTCGACAGCTACCACGTCGCCACCCTCGACCATGACCAAGAGAAGATCATCGAAACGATCGGTGACTTCATTCGACGCCACGCTTAGCTGCGAGTTCGGCTACTCGATCGAAGCGTGGTTGATCCTGCAACCCTGCTGATCAGACGGCCAGGAGATCTCGAGCACCGGTATCCGAACTCGGATGGCGAAGCTTCGACATCGCACGAGCCTCTATCTGACGAATGCGTTCCCTCGTCAGATTGAAGTACTCCCCAACCTCTTCGAGGGTCCGTGGCTCGCCCCGATCAAGACCGAATCGCAGCTTCAGAATCTCTCGCTCGCGCTCGTCGAGCGGCGCCAGCAAGCGGGCGATCTCCTCGGGCAGCAGCGCGGTGGCCGCCACTTCGAACGGGGAATCGGCACCGCGATCCTCGACCACATCGCCCAACTCGGCGTCACCGTCTTCACGCAGCGGCTCCGACAACGAGAGCGGTTCAGCCGCGAAGCGGAGTGCCTCGGTGACCTTGTCCTCGGTCATCTCGACTTCGATGGCCAACTCCGACAACGTGGCCGGACGACCATACTTGAGTTCGAGGCGGGCCCTTGCCTTCTGCAAGCGGGCGAGTGTGTCGCCGGCGTGGACGGGAAGCCGGATGGTGCGACCCGTATTCGCAATGCCACGAGTGATGGCTTGGCGAATCCACCAGGTCGCGTAGGTCGAGAACTTGAACCCCTTCCGCCAGTCGAACTTCTCGACGGCATGCATCAGACCCAGGTTGCCTTCCTGGATCAAGTCGAGGAGCGGAAGTCCGGATGCCTGGTATTTCTTGGCGATCGAGACGACGAGGCGCAGGTTCGATTGCACGAACGTGCGTTCGGCCTCGCGACCCTTTCGAATGGTGCGCCGAAGGTCGCGCTTGCGCCCCGGCGCCACGTCCGGGTTCGCTTCGAGTTCCTCGGCCGCCGCTTTCCCCGCTTCGATGGCTTGAGCCAGGCGGACTTCGTCCTCCTTGGTGAGCAGGGGGTACTGCCCTATGTCGGTGAGGTATAGCCTTACGAGATCTTCTTCGTCTCGCTCGACTCTCTCCTTAGCCAAGGATCCCAACCTCTCGTGCCTAGGGACCGGTGCCAACACCGATCGTGAGCCCGCTTGGTTCCCAGAGGGTACCGTGCGCAGCTCTCAATACGTGACGAGTGTACCGACCAGACGAGCGGCTCCCTGATGGATGCTCGTTCGGGCACTACTTCTCGAAGGCTTCTACGGTCGATCCAGGGGCTTCCTTGAGAACCGGTCCTGACAATTGCGATCCACGTCGCACCGAGCGTGAGCGAGTGGTCATGATCAGTGCGGCCGGATCACAGCCACATTCCGGCTGAGCCCGGCCCGGCCACCCCGCCCGCGTCGAGCAGGAGAACCGCCAGCTCACGCTGGTGGTCGGCTGCTCGACCCAGCAGCTCCGGAGAGTCGAGCAAGGACTGCAACAACAGCTCGCCTTCGCGCCATTGCTCCATCTCGTCGCGCAGGCACAGCTCGAGGGCGCGAACCGTGGGGGCATCGCTGACGGTTGCCGTGTTGTTGAGATGAAACGTGTAGGTCGCGATGAGATGGGGAAGCAGGACTCGGTACAACCCGACCATGCGCTCGATGGTCTGGCCGACCGCAGGCTCGGCCTCGCCGGCCACAGCCAGCGCCTCGATGAACGCCATCATCTCATCATTGGGCGGCGCCGTGAGCCGCTGAGGGTTCATCTCCCGCAGCTCCGGCAGGCGCTTGCCCCAAAGATCGGCGTGGAAGGCATGTTGGTAGCAGTGCAGGCCCAAGCGGTACTTCACTTCGAGCTCAGGAGCAGCAGCCAGCCAAGCCCCGGTGAGCTCGAAGAGCTTCATCTCCATCCATTTGTAGTGGCCGACCCGTCGGGCGGTCTCCTCGACGGTGAACAGGCTCGGAAACTCCCGCCGATCCCATGCAGCGAATGAGCCGCTGTCGTTGTCGAACTCGGGCATCGGTCCTCCAGATTCGCGAACGGCCGGAGCCTACTGGCTCAGTTGCCGTTGGTTGACCAGTGCCAGGGCTCCGACGGAAGGTTACGGAATCCGTAGCCCGACGCGTGAGCTGCCAGCCACTTGAACCCTTCGTTCGATCGGCTGCGGATCAGGGAACCATTGGCCGTGAAGTCGACGGCCAGGCCTCGCTCGTGGTTCGACGATCCGGGGCGCGCCGTCGGAGGCCGACACTGGCTGGGAGGCATCTGCCAAACGGCGTAGTCGCTCGACCCACAGTTGTTGCGACGCACCGCAATCTGACCATCGGCGGATCGGTACCCACCCCCGGAGAGAGCGATGCCATCGGCGGCGGCGGCGGCGAGCATCCTCTCGAGCTGGTCGGCGATCGACTGGTGGACCTGGATACCCCGAACCGAGACGATCGAGCTGGGACCGACGGGAGCCCCCACCGGGCCGCCACCCCCACCGCTCGAGGTCGGCCGAGGGGCGGTGACCCGCTTGCGGGCCAGTTCCTCGGCCAGTCGATTGGCCTCGGTCGAGATCTGAGCCGCAAAGTCGGCGTCGAGCGCCTTGATGGATGCCAGCTCGTTCAGCTCGGCATCGAGGCGAGCCTCGGCCGCGTCGGTCAGGGTCGCTTGCTCGGCGCGAGCGCTGTCGAGCGCAGCCAACTCGACCTGCACGGTGTCGCGATAGGCCGCGGCCTCGGCTTCGGCGTCCGACGCGACCTTCTCCTGGATGACGAGATCCTCCTCGGCCCCCTTCAGGGCCTCGACGACGTCGGACTCGTTCTGGGCGACGTTCTTCACCAGGGCCTGCATTCGCACGGCTTCGCTCGGATCAGCGCTCTGGACGATGATGCTGCCTTCGTCACCCTGGTTGATGAAGGATTCGACCGCCCGATCGGCCAAACGCTGCTTCAGCAGCTCGATCTGTGATTGCTGTTCGACGACGGCCAGGGTTGCGGCCGCCGAGCGAGCTTCAGCGTCGGAGAGGCTGCGTTGCGCTTCGTCGAGTCGGCCCTGGACCGCGTTCACTTGCGTCTGGAGCGCTTGTAGGGCAGCGGTCAGCGCATCGACTTCCGCAGATGCAGCGTCGACCTGCTTGGCTTGAGTGGCCGCCTCCGCCTGGGCCTTGCGACGTTCCTGTTTGAGCTGCTCGAGCTTGTCCGACGTCTGGGCGTGGCCCGACATTGCGGGGAGGGCGAAACAGGTGAGCGCCAGCACCAGCACAGCGACCAGTTGCCGTGCTCGTGTTGCCAATTGTCGCCTCGGGTTCTTGGAGGGCATTCGTACGCACACACCGATCAAGCCGAATCAGGGACAGCCATGCACTCGCCGACTACGCGAGTCGACCCACTCCCATCGAGCGGCCTCAGACTAGCGGGGACCAACCGGCAGTTGCATTCGGCCCGGGAACGGCCGAATGCCCCGGGGAGAAGACCCCGGGGCGTCGCGACCTTCAGGACCGTCGAGCGGTGGTCACCCTTCGGTCGTGCCGGTAGCGCTGTCCAGGTCGGGCATCGAGCCGTGCTCGTGATGACCACTGGGACCCATCCGACCGCCGGGACCATCGGGACCGTCGCCCTCCTGGTGCACCGTGGTCACCCGTTCGGTGATCCTCGCCTCCAGATCGGCCTTCATCTCCGCAGCCCTCGCCTCATCGAACCGGCCATCGGCAACGGCCTGATCGATCCTGGCCGTCGCCTCACTCACCAGCGCCGCAACCAGATCAGCCTGCGACACACCCTTCGACTCGGCCAACTCGGCCAACGTCCGACCCGAATCCAACGCCGTGTGGATCTCCTCACCCGTCAGACCCAACAGCTCCTGCACCACCTCACCACCAGGCCCGACACCCATCCGACCACCGGGACCGCCATGGCGGTCCATGTTCTGGGCGGGCGCATCCTGGCCGGTCCCATCCTGAGCGTTCGCCAAGCCGATCGGCATGACGACCGAGCCGAGCGCGAGACCGCCGGCGAGGAGGGCGGCGGGAATGCCGTATCGCTTCATCCGGCGACGGCTGACGCTGTCGGCCGATTGTGGTGCGCCTGAACCTTCGTTGCTCATCATGATGACCTTCTTTCGACGGCACCTGGTCGGTGCCCATCTGTTGGGGGGAATGTCTTCATGATCGGCCCGCCGTGTTAGGGCAATGTGAGGACCGAGCCAGCATTCGATGAGGTTGGCTCCACATGGGAGAGTTGGTCGATGCAGCAGCCAATGGTCGTCACCGTGGTCCGGTTTCCCCCTCGCGATCCCGTCGGTCTCCAAGAGGCCAGAGATCAGTTCGGTGCCAACGCCGCCGGCTATCTCGACGTGCCCGGACTGCTGTGGAAGGCCTATCTCCGGTCAGAGGACGGAACCACGGTCGGCGGCGCCTATTGGTGGGCCGATCGTCAGAGCGCCGCGGCCAAATTCAACGAGGGATGGCGAGCCGGGATGATCGAGAAGTACGGCGCTGCCCCCGAGATCGAGTGGTTCGAGGCCCCCGTCGTGGTGGATCCTCTGCGTCAGGCCATCCGAGTGGATCCTCCGACGACCGGCCCGTGACGCGAGCGAGCACCGCCCCATTGAGGAACGGTGCTCGCACGAGGTTCGGAGCCGACCAGCCGGGTGGTCGGGACTAGTTGGCCAATGCCCCGCAACAGGTGTTGGTCATGAGCGCGGCCACGACGTAGGGATCAGCATTGGCGTTCGGGCGACGGTCTT
>JAHECQ010000246.1 GCA_024641625.1 Acidimicrobiales bacterium
GGTCGATACGGCGCTCGTCGTGATGTTTGCCGCGCTCACCGGTACCTCGGGAATCGGCTGGGTGTTCTTCGCGCTCCCGATCATCGAGGCTGCGGTCCAGTTCCGCCTCATTGGCGCCCTTCGGCACTGGATGCTGCTGACGGCGATCACGATGGCGACCAGGGTCTGGGCGGCACCATTCCGTCCGTCGTCGAGTTTGCTCGATGACCTCGGGATGGTCCTCGACCAGCTGAGCGTGCTGTTCCTGGTGGTGGTGCCCGGTGCCTATCTCGCCGAACAGCTGATCGGCGACGTCGCCAAGCAACAGCGCGCCACCAATGACGCGATCGATCGTGGGGCACTACTGGAACAAGTGGCCGAGGCTGCCAGGGATGTGGCGCGTCTCGATGGCGAACACCTTGCGGCAATCACTCGTGGCGTTCGCCACCTCGGGTTCGATGTCGTCGATGTCTACATCTCCGACGAGCCCAAGGGAGGGTCCGGACGGACCTGGCGGCGGACCGATGCCGTGGGCCCGTCCGAGCTGCCCCTGCCGGGTCATGCCGGGAGTGGACTCCGAGAGGTCGATCGCCGCCACCGTGCCGTCATTGTCGATCGGTTCGACACCGACGATAGTGAGGTCCAGGCGCTGGTGGCTCGAGACCTCGAGGCGTTGGTCGTCGACACCGTCGTCGACCAAGGCGATCACCAGATGGTCCTGCGGGCCGGCATGCGCGTCGGCAACCCGTTGACCCCTGCTCGGTTGGAGGCATTTCGGTTGCTCGTCGGCCAGGCTGTGGTCGCCTTCAACAACGATCAGCTCTTGGACGAGATCACCTCGATGAACGACACGATGGAACATCAGGCCCATCACGACCCGTTGACGAGGCTGCCGAACCGGGCGCTGCTCATCAAGGAGATCCGAGCGGTGCTGGAAGCCGGCGACACCTGCCCGGCATTGCTCTTCCTCGATCTCGACGGCTTCAAGCCGGTCAACGATCGGCTCGGCCATGATGCCGGTGACCAACTCCTTCGCCTGGTGGCGGCGCGTCTTCAGGGCGTATCCGTCCGCGATGTGCTGGTCGCCCGGATGGGCGGCGACGAGTTCACGATGCTGATTCGGGGACAGCCCACCGTTGAACGAGCCCGGGAGATTGCCGATGAGATCTGGCAGCGGATCTCCGAACCGTTCGAGCTCAACGGGGACATCGTGCGCATCTCGATCAGCATCGGCATTGCCTTCGGGGAACCCGGGGTGAACGAGTCGGAGTTGATCCGCCGAGCAGATGTTGCCATGTATCGGGCGAAGCGAAGCGGCGATGTCTACTGCGAAGTGCATCGGCCGGGCTTCGACGCCGAAGACGAGCGTCG
This sequence comes from Acidimicrobiales bacterium, assembly GCA_024641625.1. Lineage (GTDB taxonomy): Bacteria > Actinomycetota > Acidimicrobiia > Acidimicrobiales > SZUA-35 > JAHECQ01. Next base: position 1,351 of record JAHECQ010000246.1, read on the forward strand.
GGCCCGACTGGTTGCCGCCATCCCACGTGCTCTGCAGGGGGAGGAACTCCACCTCGTCTACCAGCCGATCCATCGCCTCGGGACCCAAGCCGGCATTGCCGGGGTCGAAGCGCTCCTCCGATGGCGGCACCCGATCGAAGGAGACGTTCCGCCCGGGGAGATCGTCGAGGCGGCCCGCTCGGCCAAGGTCCGGGATCAGCTGAACCGGTGGATCTATCGTCAGGCCTGCTGCCAGGCGGCCGAGTGGATGCACGACCAGGCGGATCGCGCCTTCTTCCTCTCGGTCAACGCGTCACCCGAGGAACTGTCGTCGCAACAGCTGGTGGCCAACGTCAGCGACGCGCTCGAGATGTCCGGGTTGCCGCCAGGCCGGCTGTTCGTCGAGATCAGCGAACAGCTGGTCGCCCCCGACGTTCCGCAGGTCGTCGCCAACATGTCCGGGCTTCGGGCACTGGGCGTCGGCCTGCTCCTCGACGACTTCGGCGAAGGGCAAACCTCGCTGTCGTATCTCCACGAACTGCCGGTCTCGGGCATCAAGCTCGACCGGCGTCTCATCGTCAACACCATGCGTTCGGAGACCGACCGGGTCGTGCTCCGTTCGATCGTCGATCTCTGTCGTCAGTTGCGCTTGGTCGTCATTGCCGAGGGGATCGAGACGAAAGAGCAGCTTGGCGTGATCTCTGCGATCGGCTGCCGACTGGTGCAGGGCTATTATCTCGATCGGCCGCTGGATGCGTCGGCGCTCGAGGCTCGCCTCACGTCGATGGGGACCCATCAGGTCGTGGACCGGAGGCCGGCGACAGCCAGTCCGGTCACCGGCAATGTCGCGAGCGGGTACTGAGGCATGGCACGGTCACTCGACGACGTTTCCTCCATGGGCGATGGTGCGCCGATGCGGCCAGGCGATCAGCGACGCCTCGATCGTTCGGCCGCTCGAGCCATGGCGGCGGCAATCTCGTCGCTCCTCATCGCGACCCTCGTGGTCAGTCGATCGGCCGATGCGTTCGACCCTGACGGCACGGTTGCCGGCAACAAACTGCAGGTCGGAACGGTGAGTCTGGTCGACGACGACCGCGGTCGGTCACTGGTCGATCTCGAGGCCATGGGTCCGGGGCGCCCGGTCGTCCAGTGCATCAGCGTGCAATACGACGGCACGATCCTGCCCGCCGATCTGACGCTTGCGACCACCAGTGAAGGAGATCTCGATGACTACATCGAGGTCGAGGCCGAGTGGGGCCAGGGCGGTGGTTTCGGATCGTGCGATGGGTTCATCCCCACCGAGCAGTTGTACGACGGTACCCTCGGAGCGCTCAGCGCAGGTGATCCGCTGCCCGTCGCGGGATTCCTCAACCAGGGCGAGGCCATCAGCTTCCGGTTCCGATTCGAACTGCAGGACGATGCGCGAGCGCTGGGAAAGGCGGCATCGGTCGACTTCGTCTGGGAGGCAATTCCGAGATGAGGCGCCGGCTCGTGCCGTTGAGCATTCTTGTGGTCGCCTTGGCTGCCCTGGCAGGACCGCTGGTGGTCACCATGCACTCAGCTCGGGGGAGCGCCGCGTTCGGAGACAGCGAACGGATCGGCGTGAATCGACTCTCGAGCGCGACGGTTGACATCGAATCGGGAGATCGAACGGTCACGATCCAGGCCCTCGACCTCGCTCCTGGTGACCGCGCCACGGGATCCATCGAGGTTCGCAACGTTGGCACCCTGCCACTGCGTTACGCCATCGTCACCGAACCCTCCAGCGATCCGTTGACCCAGTGGCTTGCGTGGACCATCTGGTCCGCAGAGACCACGGCGTCGTGCGCAACGGGCCGAATCGAAGGCGAAGTACTGATCAGGGATCGGAAGCTCCGAGCGACCGGCGCCGGCCCGGAGCCCGATCGGGCCGTCGTGGGAGACTCGTTGGTCGGGCTCGACGTCGGCGATCGGATCATCCAGCCGGGAGCCGTCGACCTGCTGTGCACGAGCGTGACGCTGTCTCTCGACACCCCTGACTCCATCCAGGCCCGGCGGCTGGTCCAGGAGCTGAGCGTCGTCGCCGAACAGCACACCGACCCGCCGGCCGGATCGACGCGGTGAATCCCACGGTCGGCAGTCGATGCTGGACGGTCGCGCGGGCGATCTCGGCCACCGTTGCCTGCGTGGTCATCGGCGCCGTCCTCGTGATGGGCTATGGCCTGAGTCAGGGTTATCGTCCGGTGGTCATCACGACCGGCAGCATGGCACCGACTGCGCCCCCGGGCTCGCTGGTCATCGCCCGACCCACCGACACCGTCGACCGCGGCGACATCCTGGTGATGCCCCGCCAGGGCAGGGCGACGATCACGCACCGAGTCGTCGGCCTCGAGCCCGATTCGGCCGGGCAGATGTATGCCGTGACCCGAGGTGACGCCAACCCCGACGTCGATTCCGCACCCTACGCGCTCAGAGCCCAGGAGCTGACTTCCCGATGGATCATCCCCCGCCTCGGCGCAGTGGTGCTGGTGCTCGGCTCGCCCCGGCTCGCCCCCGTCGTGATCGGCCTGGCGGTGCTCGCCCTGGCGGCGTCGGCGCTCGGGCGAATCTGGCGCAACGAACCGTCGTCGGCCTCCGGTCATCCGCCGGTGGGGCCCGACTGCTGAGCTCGCGGTCGGCGGGTCGATCGACCCAAACGCTCAGGTTCTCAGGGTCGCAGCCGATCCTGTGGGGGACTACGAGAGTTCGGAGTTGACCCATGCCAACACCAACCCCAAAGCGCCCTCATGGACCGGTGAAGGTCCTTCTTTCCATCGCCGTCGTCCTCGTCGCCCTGGCGACGGTGACCATTACGTCGCTGGCGCTCTTCACTGACAGCGCGTCCGTCGGGGCGAACGACTTCACCACGGGCACCATCGACATCAATGCTGCGCCGGCTTCGGCGGTGGTGACCATGCCGGCGATGGTTCCCGGGGATCAGGTCACCAATCCGCTGACCGTCACGAACGCTGGATCGTTGAGCTTGCGATACGCCGTCGAAGCAACCACGACCGAGGACCTCCTGGCCTCTGAGTTGGTACTGACGGTCAAGAGCGGGGTCACCATCTGCAACAACGCCAACTGGGCCGCCGACGGGAGCACGCTCTACTCGGGTCGCCTGGGAAGCACGGGGACCGATGCCATCATCGGATCAGCGACCTCCGGTGCCGACGCGGGCGACCGTGTGCTGGCCTCGGGTGTCAATGAGGTCCTGTGCGTGAACGTGACCTTGCCGTTGTCGGCCTCGTCCGGCCAGGGCACCACCACGACCGCCACCTTCGACTTCCTGGCCGAGCAGACCGCCAACAACCCCTAGGTCCGACCGGCACCCACTAGGATTCCCCCGGCTGATCACGAGGAGTTGGTCACCAGCATCAGGGGGAATCACATCATGACCGTCACCGTCAATGTTCTCTACCCGGCCGATGGCGTGGGGCTCATCACGTTTGCCGATCCGCCGATGAACTTCGGCAGCGGCGAGCTGGCCGACAAGATCATGGCCGCGGTGGGGGAGGTGGAGGCGTCGGGTGCTCGGGTGTTCGTGCTCGCCTCGGACACCCCGGGTTACTTCATTGCCCACTGGTCGCTCCAGTTCATCGTCGATCGTCAGGCGGCCATCGCCGCCAATGGTCATGTGGTACCGCCACCGGCCCCGCGGATCTTCGAGGAGATCTCCAACACCCCGATGATCTCGATTGCCGCGAACAACGGCCAGGCGTGGGGTGGTGGCGCCGAGCTCTCGTGGGCCTGCGATCTGCGGATCGCAGCCACGTCGGCGACGTACGGTCAGCCCGAGGTGGGGCTGGGGATCATTCCCGGTGCCGGCGGCACGACCCGGCTGGCCCGCCTGATCGGTCCGACGAAGTGCTTGGAGATGATCCTCGATGGTCGACCCATCTCGGCCTCCGAAGCCCAGCAGCTGGGAGCGGTGAACAAGGTGGTTCCCGACGGGCAGTTGCGTCAGGCTGCCATCGACTGGGCTGCGCACATCGCACAGTGGCCGGCGTGGTCGCTCGAGGCCTGCAAACGAAGCTTCTACGATGGCCGGGATCTGCCGCTCGACGCGGCAGGTCGCAACGAGTCACAGATCTTCGCCGGCGTTGCCCGACGTCAGGACTCGATCGCCCTCATGAGCGAGGTGCAAGCCCGCTATGACGCCGGACAGGACTCCTACGACGCCATCGGCCTACCTCGCCCGGAGCAGACCTGAGCGGTTCTGCGACTGCTCGGGATGCTCGGCACCCCCGATGGGCTGCCGTATCGGAGGTGCCGGCGGGGTGGCCAGGAAGAACCAGACACTGCCGAGGGCGGCGAAGGCCGCAAGGATGATGAAGCCGAGTCGATAGTCGCCGGTGCGGTCCCGCAACACCCCGGCCAGGATCGGCCCCACCACCATGCCGAACATCACGATCAATGACGAGAACCCCATGATCTTGCCGAAGGAGGTTGCGCCGAAGTAGTCGGCTCGCATCGCCGACTGAATCGGTCCTCGCACCCCCCACGCGAGCCCGTGGAAGAGCACGAAGCACCACACCAGCAACCAGCTGGAGGCGAGGGCCAGCAGGAGCATGCCGAGACCGTGGCCGAGCATGGCGATGGTCACCACCAACCGCTTGTCGAAACGGTCACCGAGCACCCCGCCCAACAGTTGACCCAGACCCATCATCGCCGGCAGCATGCCGACGACGATGGCGGTGTGGAGGCCGGAGAACCCCCGTTCGTCCTCGAGATACAGCCCGAGATGCGCCATCGACGCCCCCACCACGAGGAGCGC
>JAHECQ010000247.1 GCA_024641625.1 Acidimicrobiales bacterium
CACCCGAAGCCGTTGTCCATAGCGTCGGCGGGGTCCTGGGGCAATCCATGAGCCGTTCGGCTCAGAGATCAGGGTTGGCCCGCTCGATGACGGCGTCACTGAGCGCCGGCCATGCCCGGGCGGCCCAGGGCCCGAACTCCACGTCGCTCAACGCGACACAGCCGACCCGGGCGACGGGGTCGACCCAGAACATGGTGCCTGATCGGCCGAAGTGGCCGAAGGTCTCCGGCGAGTTGTGAGTCCCCGTCCAATGTGGGTGTTTCGAACCGCGAATCTCGAAACCGAGACCCCATGGATTGGGATCCTGGCGGCCGAATCCCGGCAAGATGCCGCCGAGGCCGGCGAACTGTGGTTCGGTGGCCGCCAGCAAGGTCGTCCGGCTGATCAGGGATGGAGTGAGCAGCTGGCCGATCAGAACCAGGAGATCGGGGACGTTGGAACGTGCGCTGTGGGCCGGTGAACCCTCGAGCACCGTCGAGGACATCCCGAGCGGCTCGAAGACCGCTTCTCGGACGTACTGTCGGTAGTCCATGCCGCTGGCTTGGGTGAGCACGGCACCGAGGGCGTCGAACCCGGCGTTGGAATAGATGCGGCGAGTGCCGGGTGGGGCAATCGGTTCGGCCGCATCGGGACTCAGGCCCGAGGCGTGGGAGAGAAGGTGGCGTACCGTTGACCCTGGTGGACCGGCGGGATCATCCAAGTCGACCGTCCCTTCCTCCACGGCCACCAGCACCGCGACGCCGAAGAGCACCTTGGTGACCGACGCGAGCCGAAAGCCGGCGATCGGGTCGGTCCCGGGAGTGGCAGCACGTTCACCGCGACCATCGGCGGCCAACCAGCCCATGGCGGCGTGGCCAACCGGCCATCCCGGGAGCAGCTCGATCTCGGTGGCCGATGGTGGACTCATCCGCTCAGTATCCGGGGTGTTCGGATCAATGCCGACCTGCCCGCGGGCTAGTGTGCCCGGCGATGACCGACCAGATGTTGTTCGATCGGCCCAGCCGCAGCCACCGGGTGAGGCGCTCGTTCGGATTCGTCGACCTTTCCGGGTTCACGTCCTATGCCGCAACCCACGGCGATGATCTTGCGGTTGGGCAGTTGTCGTTGTTCCGGTCGGTGGTTCGGGCGGTCGGCTCGGCCACCGGTGTGCGGGTCGCCAAGTGGCTGGGTGACGGCGCAATGCTGGTGGGCCTCGAGGCCGCTGAGGTCGTCAGCGCGATCATACGAATGAAGCGCACGCTGGCCGCCGAGGGTTCGGAGTTGCTCATCCATGCCGGTGTGGCGTGCGGCGACGTGATCCTGTTCGAGGGCGACGATCACATCGGGAACGTGGTGAACCTCGCAGCCAGACTGGCCGAACTGGCACAACCCGGCCAGATCCTGGCCCCCGTCGACACCCTGCACGGTCTGGCTCGATCAGGAGCGGTGCTGGGGCCAATGAACATCGCCGGCTTCGATACACCGGTGGAGGTGGCCGACCTCGCTCTGGTGCCTGCGTTGGTGGAGTCGCACAATCTCTGAGCCCGGGGCGTAGATCCTCCAGGCCAGGTCCGGGCAATTCCCGGCAATCCCTCAAGGGCCTCCCAGGTCGACCGATGTTCTGGTCATGAGGTTGCTCTGGAGGATCTGGCTCGGCACTGCCGCGGCATTGGCCGGCGTCTATTTCGTAGTGGACAGTTCGTATGTCTCCCACCTCGTCCTCTACAACGGCGTCGGGTTCGTTTCGATCGTGCTGTTCCTCTTCGGGATCCGCAAGAACAAGGTCCAGCCTGCGGCTCCGTGGTACTGGTTCGCTGCCGGCCTCACGTCGTTCCTGGTCGCTGACGTCATCTACTACACGCTCGAGAACCACTACGGGGACGCCATGCCGTTCCCGAGCGCGGCCGACCCGTTCTACCTCGGCATGTATCCGCTGATGATCGTCGGGTTGACCAAGCTCGTCCGGCACATCGCCCCCGGACGCGACCGGGCGAGCTTCATCGATGCGCTGGTGGTCGGCTTCGCCATGCTCGGCACGATGTGGGTGCTCTTCGTCGACACGATCTTCGAGACGGCCTCCCACACGATGGCAGCACTGGTGGTGCAGCTAGCGTACCCGATCGGGGACATGGTGCTCCTCGCGGTGGCGGCGCGTCTCGTGGTGACCGTGCACCTCAAGCACCCGCCCTTTGCCTTCATCACCGGGGCCATCGGTGCGTTGGCCCTTGCCGACATTGCCTACGGTGTACTGAACGCAACCGGTTCGTTCGACACCGGGATGTATCCGGACGCGTTCTGGCTGATGTTCTATGTCGGGTTCGCGTTGGCTGCCCTGCATCCCGAGGTGAGCCGGACGGCGCCGGTTCCCCAAGAGCAGGGCAAGCTGACGGCAACACAGTTGGTCATCATGTTCGTGGCGACGCTGAGCGTTCCGCTCATCGACCTGCTGTTCGGCACGCAGTCCGACCGTTTGGTGACGATCATCTCCTCGGCGTTCCTGTCGCTCTTGGTACTCGTTCGGGTGTTCGGTCTGATGAAGGCGGTCGAGTTGGGCAAGGAGCAGTTGCGTCATGACGCTGAACACGATGCGTTGACCAGCCTCTCGAACCGGAACCTGTTCAGCGAGCGCACCAGGCAGGCCCTGCAGACCGACGACGACCATCAGGTCGCCGTGTTGTTCATCGATCTCGACGACTTCAAGACCGTCAACGACAGTCTCGGACACCAGGCCGGTGACCTCATGTTGGAGGCGGTTGCCGAACGTCTGCGAGGCGTCGTCCGCGAGGGCGACATGGTTGCCCGTTTCGGCGGTGACGAGTTCGCAGTGCTCCTCCCGGCGGCACGCGACCGGTGGGACGCCATCAATGTCGCCCGTCGCACGCTCGAAGCGCTTTCCGAACCGATCGATCTCGGACTTCGGTCCGTGCGTGCCTCGGCCAGCATCGGCATTGCCATGGAGCCGGCCGGCTCGACCGATGTCGCCTCGATCATGCGTGACGCCGACGTCGCCATGTATCTGTCGAAGGCGAGGGGCAAGGGCTGCTATCAGTTCTTCGAGCCCACCATGCACACCGAGGCCGTGGAGCGTCTCGACCTCAAGGCCGACCTCCAGCGTGGACTCGACGAGAGTGAGTTCTCGTTGAACTACCAACCGATCTTCGACCTCGAGACCGGCAAGGTGGTGCTGGTCGAGGCGTTGATCCGCTGGCGTCATCCCGAACGGGGACAGATTTCGCCCGATCGGTTCATTCCCCTGGCCGAGGAAAGCGGGCTCATCGTTCCGATCGGGAGTTGGGTGCTCCGGGAGGCCTGTCGCCAGGCGAACGTCTGGCGCCGCATTCCCGGTTGCGAGGACATCGGTGTCACGGTCAACCTGTCGATGCGCCAGCTCCAGGACAGCGACTTCGTTTCGATCCTCACCAACATCCTGAGTGAGACCGGCCTGCCGGCGAAGGCTCTCGTGCTCGAGATCACCGAGTCGATGCTCGCCCGTGACGCCGAACGCAGTGCGGGGGTGCTGGAGTTGGTGAAGACGATCGGAGTGAGGCTGGCCATCGACGACTTCGGTACCGGGTATTCGTCGCTGAGCTACCTCAGGTCGTTCCCGGTCGATTCCATCAAGATCGACCGGTCGTTCATCAACGAGTTGCACCGTTCGTCCACCTCGAGCGCGCTGGTCGACGCGGTGGTCAACCTCGCTCGGGCGCTCGGCGCAACCACCGTGGCCGAGGGCATCGAATACGCCGATCAGGCCGGCCAGCTCCGCAAGTTGGGCTGCGACCGTGGTCAAGGCTTCTACTACTGCCGGCCCCTCACCGGTGCTGCGCTCATCACGCTGTTTCGCGAGCACCACGAGGAGAAGGCCGAACCCCTCGAGTCGTGGCGACGGTCGGCCGAGTCGATCAAGGACCGGGCGCTCGAGGTGGCCGTTCGGCACGGGTTGTCGGAGATCCGGCCGCACGCAGCCGAGATCGAGCAGCTGCGAGTGGATCTCGAGCTGCCGGTCATGGGGTCGTGGGTCTGGCTCCAACATTGGGCCGAAGCCTTCACCAACTGGAACCCGTTCATGGTCGAGGTTCGGTCGACCGACACCCAACAACTCATGGCGTGCGCGCTGCTGGCCTACAACACCAAAGCCGAAGGCTCGACGGTCGTGGCGATGGGACACAGCAGCTCGCTGTTCTGCTCGCTCCCGGCCCGAAGCGCTGACGCGGCGCGTGAGCTGGCCGAGGGTATCGGCCGGGCACTCAACGAGCTGTCGGCGACATGGGCGTTGGAGCTCGAACAACTCCCGGACACCGACGCAACCCTGCTGCACCTGAGCGACGTCATCGACAACGGGCAGATGCTCCCGGAGCTCCGCGTCCCCCGCGTGGTGTTCTCCACCGCCCATGCAGTCGAGGACGTGCTCACCAAGAGCATGCGCAAGCAGCTGCGGCGGGCACGCAACAAGATCGCAGCCCAGGGTCTCGAGATGACGATCGGGTTCGATCGTGGCCGGGCGATCAGCGCGGACCTGATCGACGAGGTCGAAGCGGTTCACGTCTCGAGAGACCGGCACAATCGCCGCAACAGCGATCTGGACCGCCCGAACGAACGCGAGTTCTGGCGGCGTGTGGTCGAGGGCGGCAGCGATGGTTGGGAGATCGAGATCGCGACGCTGCGCCTGGACGGCGAGTTGGCTGCCTATGCCGTCGCCATTTTGGACGGCGACACCTATCGCATCTACGACGGTCGCATGAACACGGCGTTCGAGGACTACTCACCTGGTCGGTTGGTCGAAGCGGCTGCCCTTGGCCGAGCGATCAGCGATCCGCGATTTGCCGTACTCGACTGGATGTCGGGCATTGCCGCGGAGAAGTTGCTGGTGGCCAACTTCGCCGAGGGGCGTGCGCGTTTCGTGGCCACGTCCGGGAGCCGTCCGACCGAGAAGAACAGCCGGCGGGAGCTGGCCGGCACGACCGCTTCGGCCGGCCTCGACTGAGGCTCAACCCGCTCCGAGCGACACCAGCACGAGGGCGGCGCCTGCGAGGGCGAGCCCGCCGATCTGCAGGCCCTTCAGCCGCTCCTGCAATACCACGCGGGCCAGCACGACCGTGCTCACCGGGTACAGCGAACTGATGGCTGCCACCCAGGTGAAGCTTCCGGTATCGAGCGCCAGCAGGTAGAAGCTGTTGGCGCCGCAATCGAGCAGGCCGGCGATCGCCAGGTGCGGCGCCGCGGACCGTTGCGGCGTTCGCCATCCTCGGGTCATCGTCAGCGCGATCACCAGGAACGAGATCGACGCGGCGCGGGCACCCAGGAGGGGATACAACCCTCCATCGCTCGAGGTGCGCGACAACGCGATGAAGAACAGGCCGAAGCCCAAGCCGGCAACGACGGACATCCATCGGGTCCGGGTGGCGGCTGCCTTGGAGAGGACCCGATCTCTCGGCGAGTCGAAGACCGAGCCGAGGGAGAGCCCACCCACCGACACCAACACGGTGGCGGGAATGGCCAGCGCCACCCCGGCGAGCTGCACGGCGGCGGGGATCTCGCCGAGCGCGATGCCGGCGAGCACGGGCACGAGTGAACTCACCAGGGCGGTGACCGATGCGGCCACCGACATCGGGCCACGGGCCAGGGCTTGATAGAAGGTGACCAATCCGACGGCTGCGCCGAGACCACCGAGCGCGCCCCACCAGAGGTCGGTGGCCAGCAGCTCTCCGGTGCCGAAAGCGACAATGATGAGCACGAGACTGATCAGGCTCACGATCTGCACGCCGAAGGTGACGAGCAGCGCATTGTCCTCCTTGGTGGCAAGCGCGCCGGAGAAGTCCGAGGCTCCCCACGAGACCCCCGACAGCACTGCGAACAGAACAGCGATCACTCGGCAGTATCCATGGGGAGCCGGTCCAAGACGAGACGGGCCAAGACGAGACGGTCCAAGACGAGACGGTCCAAGACGAGACGGTCCAAGACGAGACGGTCCAAGACGAGACGGTCCAAGGGGAGAGGTTCGACAACCGATGGTCGTTCGGACACCGGGCCGAGGCTAGCGGTGGGGGAGGGGTGATCTTTCCCGGGTGGTTCATTCGGCGAAGCGATCGGCCGACGGGAACCGCATGGATGCCCACGCCCGATGGCTGAGA
>JAHECQ010000248.1 GCA_024641625.1 Acidimicrobiales bacterium
CGACCCCGACCTCGACCTCGACCTCGACCCCGACCTCGACCCCGACCTCGACCCCGACCTCGACCCCGACCTCCAGTCGACCGACGAACCCCTGGACCTCGTCACCCTCTCGGCGTTGCATGCCAACTCCGGCGAACCGGACTTGTGGGTCGGTTCGCCTTCCCACACGGGACAGGTCTACGTCGACAGACCGCCGAGGCCCGGGCACGCTGCTTCGAGAGTCACCTCCTCGGATCACCACCTGCTGGGCCTGCTGATCGCCATCGTCGCGGCCATCTTCGTCTTCAGCCAACTGCGACCCGGACTGCTGTTCACCGACAACACTCCGGCCGGCGGCGACATGGGGGCCCATGTCTGGGGCCCCGCTTATCTGCGTGATCAACTGCTGGCCTCCGGCCGGCTCACGGGCTGGACCAACGACTGGTATGCCGGTTTTCCCGCCTACCACTTCTACATGGTGGTCCCCGCACTCGCCGTCATTGCCCTCAACAACGGGTTCGCCATGTGGGTCGCGGTTCCGATCGCTGTGGCGTTGGTGGTCCTCGGGCTCGTGGTCCGGCGCAGATTCGACCTCTCCCGCGGTCTCGTCTGGACGATCGTCGGGTTGCTGATCGTGCTGACCCTGGGCACCCCCTACGGCATCGCCTTCAAGCTCGTCTCGGTCACAGGGCTCGTGATGTTCCCCATCGCAGTCTGGGGAATGGCTCGGCTCGCCGACTGCCGCGAGCCGATTCCTGGGCTTTGTGCCATTGCGGCGCTCGTCTTTCTCTTCGACACGAACTTCACCATCTACGGCGGCAACATCGCCTCGACGCTCGCCGGGGAGTTTGCGTTCTCACTCAGCCTCTGCCTGTCCATGCTGGTCATCGGCTACGTGCTTCGGGGCATGGACGATGGCAAATGGAGGGCGTCGGCCGCGGTCCTGATCTCGTTGGTGGCGCTCTGTCACGTCATCCCGTTGTTCTTCATGGTGGTCGCCCTGATGATCGCCCCGATACTCCATCACTCGGTCAATCGGTTGTGGCTCTTCGCTCTCGGTGTGCCGATGACGCTCGTTCCGCTCAGCATGGCCGAGGGCAACAACAGATCGATGGTCGTGCTCGCGGTGCTGTCGGTGGTGATCGTGCTGATCGCCGTGGCCTTGGGCGACCCGGTGGTGCGGACCCGCGCCGCGTGGTTGGCGATCACCGGTCCGGTGGCCGGACTCCTGGCGGCGTTCTGGTTGGTCCCGTTCTACGTACGTGAGCCGTATTTCAACGACATGGGCTGGGAGCGGCGCAACGACATCGGCGCCATGCTGCTCACCACGCCGATGCGTTGGCTGTTGCCGCTCGCCGTCGTGGGTGCGGTGTTGGCGATCGCTGCCCGAGATCGGATCGGAATGGTGTTTGCGGTGGTGGCACCGCTGTCCGCATCGGGCGTGGCCTACCTTCCCGAGGGCAAACTGTGGAACGCCCGCCTCACGCCCTTCTACTACCTGTCGGTCTACCTCCTCGTGGCGGTGGGCGTTGGCCTGATCGCACGGTTCTGTGGCGCCGCGTTGTCCGAACGACTTGACCGTCCGGATTGGCGGGTGGTCTACGGCACCCCGATCGTGGCCCTGCTCGTGGCCCTCGTCGGTGTCGCCTTGCCCTTGCGGATCCTTCCCGGCGGCGGGCTCACCCCGGAAGGAACCTACGAGTGGTTGGGGTTGGTCTCGAACAAGCAGAGCGTGGTCCCGGGGTGGGCGAAGTGGAACTACTCGGGCTACGAGGCCAAGGCATCCTTCCGTGAGTACCACGACGTCGTGGACACCATGGCCGGTGTCGGCCGGGAAAACGGCTGCGGTCGGGCGATGTGGGAGTACAACGAGAAGCTCGATCGTTACGGCACCCCGATGGCACTGATGCTGCTTCCGTTCTGGACCGAGGGGTGCATCGCGTCGATGGAGGGCCTGTACTTCGAGTCCTCGGCCACGACACCGTTCCACTTCATCAACCAGAGTCTGTTGTCGGAGAAACCGTCCCGTGCGCAACGAGATCTTCCCTACCAGGCCTTCGATGTCGACACAGGAGTCGATGAGCTCCAGCTGATGGGCGTCAGGTACTACCTCGCGCTGAGCGATCTGGCGATCGCTGCGGCCCGAGACAACCCGGCCCTCGTCGAGATCGCCCGTTCTGAGCCCTGGGCGATCTTCGAAGTGGCCGACTCCGAACTGGTCGAGGGCCTCCGGTTCGAGCCGGTGGTTGCGTCCGGTCCCGATCCGGCGGTGGTCGGGGACCTGGCGACACGATTCGACGTCGGCTGGGTGAGCCAGGCGGTCGCCGCGTACTCCCATCCCTCTGCCTTCACGGGCCTGCCGGCCGAGGACGGGCCTGTGGAGTGGGCGAGGGTCGACACCCTGCGGGCAACCGACGGCCGGACGATCGCCCCGGCCACCGTCACGGACATCGTCCAGAGCGGGGACAGCGTCAGTTTCTCGGTCGACGAGCCCGGTCGCCCGGTGTTGGTCAAGGTGTCCTATTTCCCCAACTGGAAGGTGTCCGGAGCAGAAGGTCCGTGGAGGATCGGTCCCAACTTGATGGTCGTTGTGCCGACGGGCAACGACGTCCGACTCTCCTATGGCTGGACGGTCCCCGACATCGGGGCCCATCTCCTGAGTCTCGCCGGGATCGTTGCCCTCGTGGCCCTGGCGCGCCGCGATCGGCAGCCCAGCCGATATCTCTGATGCCGGAGGTTTCTGGGTGAGGTCGCGTCTTCGATGGTTTGCGCTGGTGGGGCTCATCGCCACCGCAGTCGACATGGGTCTGCTCCTTGCCCTGGGGCGCGCCGGCGACATCAAGTCCTTGCTGGCGGCCGACGTCCTGGCGTTGACGACCGCCGCCGTCGTCTCCTATCTGCTCAACCGGTACGTCACCTTCGGGGCCAACCGTTCAGCCCGTTGGGTGAGCAGCCCGGCGATGTTCGGTCTACTGGCGGTGCTGGCGGGCTCAGTCGATGTCGCGGCGCTGCTCCTGCTCGATCGAATCGGTCTCTCGTTGGCCCCGGCGAAGGCCATTGCGATCCTCCTGGCCGCCGGCGTGCGTTGGAGCGGCTATCGATGGGTCCTGTTCAACACGGTCCGGCGTGAACTGGCGGAGCGGACGCCTCGAGTGCCTTTGACCAACGACCTTCGACTGACGGTCGTGATCCCTGCGTTCAACGAAGCGGCGAACATCGCTCACACCATCGAGGTCATCGCCGCATCGTTGCAGGAGCGATTGGGCGGGAGCGTCGACGGGTCGTCGTTCGAGATCCTGGTCGCAGACGACGGATCGACCGACGAGACCGCCGATCTCGCCGAGGCAGCCGGGGCCCGGGTGCTTCGACTGGGCCGCAACCGCGGCAAGGGGGCTGCTGTTCGGGCCGGCGTCATCGATGCGCGCGGGCGGTCGGTGGTGTTCACCGACGCCGACCTCGCCTACTCGCCACAAGACCTCTGGCGGGTCGTCGAGGAGCTCGAGGACGGCTGGGATTTCGTCGTGGGCAGTCGTCAACACGAGGAGACGACCACCCTCGTCCGAGCGAGACGGATCCGAGAAGTTGGTGGACGGGCCATCAACTGGTTGACCCATCTGGTGCTCCTCGCCCGGTTCCACGACACGCAGTGCGGGCTCAAGGGCTTTCGCCAGGACATCGGTCGCGTTGTCTTCGAACGAACCGTCATCGACGGTTTTGCTTTCGACGTCGAACTGTTCCTCATCGCCGAACAGGATCAACTCTCGGTCCGTGAAGTCCCGGTCTCGGTGGCCAACCGAGCCGGTTCGTCGGTGCGTATCGTCGGAGACACGGTTCAGTTGATGCGCGATCTGCTACGAATTCGACGCCGGGCCGGCGCAGGCGGCTATCGGCCGTCCTATCACCAGGATCTCATTTTGGAGGGCTCGCTGGCCGAAGGGAAGACGAGTGAGCGGGCGAGTGAAGAGTGAACGCGAACCACGAGAAGAGGCACCAATGAAGGACCTGGACGCAATCGTCAAGGCCTACGACATCCGAGGCACCTATCCCGACCAGATCGACGCTGCGACCTGTCATGCGCTGGGCGTCGGGTTCGGTGCCTTCATCCGTCGAGTCGAGCCGGCCACCACCCAGATCGCCGTCGCCCGAGACATGCGCCCGTCCGGGCCCGAGCTGGTCGACGCCTTCGCCCGCGGCGTGCAGGCTCAGGGGCTCGACGTGGTCGATCTCGGATTGGCCAGCACCGATCTCGTCTACTTCGCGTCGGGCTCGCGCAACCAACCGGCCGCGATGTTCACCGCATCGCACAATCCCGCAGGCTACAACGGCATCAAGATGTGTCGATCGGGCGCCGCTCCCATCGGTGAGGACTCGGGCCTCGCCGACATCAAGGAGACCGCCGAGCACTTCGGTGCCGGTATCGAGATCGGGTCCGTTGGACGCGTCGGCGAACGGTCGCAGGCCGATCTGCTCGTTGCATTCGGTGAACACGTCCGGTCGTTCATCGACACCGACGGACTCCGTCGTCTGAAGGTCGTGGCCGACACCGCCAACGGGATGGGCGGACTTGTCGTCCCGGTGGCCTTCGAGGGCCTTCCGTTCGATCTCGAGATCATGTTCGGTGAACTCGACGGAACGTTCCCCAACCATCCAGCCGACCCGATTCAGGTCGAGAATCTCGCCTCCCTTCGGGCCCGGGTGCTCGAGACGGGGGCTGACATCGGTCTTGCCTTCGACGGCGATGCCGATCGGGTGTTCCTCGTCGACGAACGTGCCGAGCCCGTCTCGGGTTCGCTCACCACGGCGCTGTTGGCGAAGGCGATCCTGGCCGACAACCCGGGTGCCGCCGTCATCCACAATCTCATCTGCTCGAAGGTCGTCCCCGAGGTCATTCGTGAGTCAGGGGGAGAAGTCATTCGCTCACGGGTCGGTCATTCGTTCATCAAGCAGATCATGGCCGAGCGCGATGCAGTGTTCGGCGGCGAGCACTCGGCTCATTACTACTTCCGCGACAACTACCGGGCAGACTCGGGACTGATCGCCTCGATGATGGTGCTCGAACAGCTCAGTCGCTCGGGCGGAACACTCTCGGAGTTGTTGTCGCCCCTGAAGCGCTATGCGGCGTCGGGCGAGATCAACACGCGAGTGTCCGACGCCGATGCCGTCATCGACCATGTGGCCGAGCACTACCGGGATCAGGCGACCGACCGGCTCGACGGGCTCACCGTCGACACCGGTTCGTGGTGGTTCAATCTGCGACCTTCGAACACCGAACCGCTCCTGCGTCTCAATCTCGAAGCGGCTGATCGCACGATGGTCGACCAGCGAGTTGCCGAGGTGCAGTCGGTCATGGCCGAGATCGGTTGAGTGACTCATGTCGGGCCGACTCGTGTGCGCCATTCAGCGATATGCGTGGGGTGATCGCCTGGTCATCCCCGAGCTGCTGGGAGAGCCTGCCGATGGAGAGCCGCAGGCCGAACTGTGGATGGGTGCCCATCCAATGGCGCCGAGCCTGCTCTACGGGCGACCGCTCGACGCGCTGATCGCCGAGGCGCCTCTCGACTTCCTCGGCCCGGACGTTGCCGACCGGTTCGGTCAACTGCCCTTGCTGTTCAAGGTGCTGGCCGTCGCCCACCCGCTGTCGATCCAGGTGCACCCGTCGATCGACCAGGCTCGTGACGGGTTCAGCCGAGAGGATTCGCTCGGTATCGCTCTCGATGCACCGGAGCGGATCTATCGAGATCCCAATCACAAGCCGGAGTTGGTGTGCGCTCTGACCCGGTTCGAGGCCAAGTGCGGTCTTCGTCCCGTGCCCGAGACCCTCGCGCTCCTCGAAGAACTGCGATGCTCGGCGCTCGATCCGTTGCGGGACATCCTGTTGGGTGGTGTCACCTCGGCCGGTGGCGACCGCGTTGAGCTGTCGCCGATGCAGCCGCGCCTGATCGAGCGTCCCGAACCGCAGGAAGCCGCGCTGGCCCAGGCCCTGAACTGGCTGCTCGATCTCGAGGCCGGCGAGGCCGCAGCGCTCACCGATGAGGTGGTTCGGGCGGCACTGTCGGACATTCCGGCATCCTCACCCTTCGCCACCGACCGCCGAGCGTGTGCTGCGCTGCAGGAGGCTCACCCCGG
>JAHECQ010000249.1 GCA_024641625.1 Acidimicrobiales bacterium
GGAGGTCGACGCGCTGTTCGAGACCATCGGCGAGTTGCGCTCGCAAGGTCTGGCGGTGGTCCTGATCACTCACAAACTCCGCGAGGCTCGGGCGAACGCCGATCGTCTCTCGGTGCTCCGAGGCGGCAGGACGATGGCCGAGGGCGTGGCGCCCGAGACCCTCGGGGACGACGAGATGGTCGAGTTGATGGTCGGGCGGACGGTTCGACCCCTGGCCGGAGCGCCGGGCGCCGCCAGGGTCGGCGAGCCGGCGCTGCAGGTGCGGAGCCTGGATGTGCCGGCCGATCGCGGCGGCCTTGCGTTGCGCTCGGTCGATCTCGACGTCCTGCAGGGTGAATGGGTCGGGGTCGCCGGGGTCGCCGGAAGCGGTCAGCGTGAGCTCTATGAGGCCATCTTCGGCCTGCGGGCGATCCGACAGGGTCAGATCCACGTCGGGGGGTCGCTGGTGCACAGTGGTGACCCGGCTTCCGCGCTGGCTCACGGCGCGGTGGGCATCCCCGAGGATCCCATCGGTGACGGAGTCGTCCCCGGCCTCGACGTCCTCCAGACGCTGCGACTCGGGGGCCCTCTGCCGACGAAATTGGGTGGGCTGGCAGTCGATTGGGCTGCGGCCCGGACCTGGGCGGAAGCCCTTCCGGAACTTCAGGCGCTGTCGGTTGCGGCCCTCGACCGGGATGTCTCGACGCTCTCGGGCGGGAACGTCCAGCGGGTCTTCTACACCAGGGCCCTTGCGTCGAATGCCAAGCTGCTCGTGCTGGCGTACCCGAGCCGTGGGCTGGACATCGCCACCGTTCGCAGCGGCTTGGCCCTGGTACGCGAACGCTGTGTGGCCGGTTGCGGGGTGCTGATGATCTCCGAGGACCTCGATGAGCTGCTGGCGGTCTGTGATCGCATCGTGGTCCTCCACGATGGGGGCATTGCGGCGTCGGTGTCGGCCGATGGAACCGACCGGAGAGAACTCGGACAGCTGATGATCGGAGCTGCGGCATGACTGATGTCGAGGTTCGCCCTTCGCCGGTGGCCCAGGTTCCCGACCCGGAACCGGCCGACGGGAAGCGAAGGCGGCTGCAACTCGGGGGTGTACCCCGCATGACGGCGTCGATCGTGGGCGCGTTCGTCGTGTTCGCGCTGCTGTTGTGGGCCAATGGCACCAACCCGATCGATGCCTACCGAGCCATGTGGGACTCCGTCAGCCGTGACTCGAACAGCTTCGGCGACGTCCTGGTTCGCACCACGCCGTACCTGCTGGCTGCCCTGGCCGTCGTGCTGCCTGCCCGGGCCGGGCTGTTCAACATCGGGGGTGAGGGTCAGCTGCTGATCGGAGGCATCGGCGCGATGGCGATGGCCGACGCTCTCGGTCAGGGTCTTCCTCGGCTGCCCACGCTCGTCCTCATGGCGCTGGCCGCGATGGTCAGTGCGGCGGCCTGGGCCGGCATCGCTGCCGTCCTGCGCCAATACGCGGGCACGAACGAGGCCATGAGTACCCTGTTGTGCAACTACCTGGCCGTCCTCTTCCTCGGTTGGCTGGTGTTCGGCCCCTGGAAGGATCCGGGAAGCAACGGCTTCCCCCGGACGCGTGAGCTGGAACTGGTCGAGCGCTTGCCGCTGCTGTGGGGCCGCGTCCACGTGGGCATCGTCATTGCGGTGTTGGCTGCCGTGGTGGTCTGGGCCGTCCTGCGTTACACGCCATGGGGGTTCCGTCTCGGGGTGCTCGGCGGCAACGCCGAGGCGGCCCGTCGGGCAGGTCTCAGGACCGATCGACTCGCCTCTGCCGCCCTGATGGGCGGCGCCGCCCTGGCCGGCCTGGGCGGCATGTTCCAGATGAGCGGGGTCGAGGGTCAGCTGCGACCGTCCACCATGGCCGGCTACGGCTTCACCGGTGTCCTGGCAGCGTGGATGGTGCGCCATCACCCGATTCGCGCGATTGCCTCCTCCGCGCTGTTGGCCGCCATCGCCGTCGGAGGAAGCGGGCTCAAGATCCGGGCCGGGTTGTCGGCCGGCTCGGTCAACATCCTGATGTCGTTGTTGTTGCTGGCCGTGCTCGGTTGGGGGAACGCCCGTCCACGAAAGGCAAGTGCATGATCGAGTCGATTCTGGTGGGTGCGGTCCGCGGCGGCACCTCCATGCTCTTCGCCTCCGTCGGCGAGACGGTCACCGAGCGCTCGGGGGTGCTGAACCTGGGCGTCGAGGGTTCGATGCTGGCGGGCGCTCTGGCCGCCTATGCCGTGGGCATCGAAACCGGTCAGCCCCTGTTGGGGGTGGTCGCCGGGCTGTTGGCCGGCTGGTTGCTCTCGATGGTCCACGCCTTCATGGTGTTGCGCCGCAACGCCAACCAGGTCGCCACCGGGCTGGCGGTCACCTTCCTGGGTCTGGGAGCCACATCGTTGTTCGGCCAAGGGTACGTGTCCCAGGGCGTCGTCCCGTTGACCGCCTGGCCGATACCCGGTCTGTCGGAGTTGCCCTTCTTCGGCAATCTGCTCTTCGATCATGACCCGCTGACGTATCTGTCGTTCGGACTCGGTCCGGCGGCGTGGTGGTTCCTGTATCGGACCGGGCTCGGATTGCGCATTCGGGCCGCCGGCGAGCGACCTCAGGTGTTGGCGACGATGGGGACCTCACCCGAACGGGTTCGTTGGATCGCCATCTCCATCGGTGGAGGACTGGCCGGCGTGGGTGGGGCACAGCTCGCCACGGCATTTGCCAGGACGTGGTCGGAGGACATGGTCGCAGGGAGGGGATTCATCGCCGTCGCGCTGGTCATCTTCGCCGGCTGGAATCCACGGCTGTCCATGGCCGGGGCCTATCTGTTCTCGGGGGCGGTGGCCTTCCAGCTCGAGCTCCAGGCCCGTGGTTCCAACATCTCCATCTTCTTGCTCGACGCCATCCCGTACCTCGTGGTGTTGGCCGTCCTGGCAGCGCTCAGTCGCCGTCGTCGCTACGCGGCACCCGAAGCGCTCGATGCAGTGTTCGATCTCGAGACCCGCTTCACCTGACATGGGTGCCACCGTTCCCCAGCCGTCCCCTGCTCGATCCCGTACCGACTCGGTCGTCTACCGACTCGATGTCATGCCAACTCGATCTCATACCAACTCGATCTCATACCAACAGCAATCCCACCGGAGGTTCCGAAACCATGCACGCCGATCCCAGCGACCGCACCAGACCGATACCCGAACGGAGGGTTGGTCGAACGATGAGGCCGTTGTTCGCGCTGATGTTCGCCGTTGCCCTGTTCGGGGCGGCGTGCGGAAGCGATGCTGCGTCAGATGACACGTCCGACACCACCGCGGGGGGTTCGGACACCTCGAGCGCCGATGACGATCCCGGCGATGACGCCATGGCCGGCGAGGCCTGCGGCATCGGGGCGACCAAGGTCGGCTTCCTGTACGTGGGTCCGAAGGACGACTTCGGCTACAACCAGGCGGCCTACGAAGCGGCCGTGGCCATGGGCGAGGCGACCGGCGTGGAGGTGCTGCACGCCGAGAATGTGCCCGAGACGAACGAGGACGCCGTCCCGGTGATGGAGGACATGATCGCCCAGGGCGCCACGATCCTGTTCCCGACGAGCTATGGGCACTTCGGTCCCGCGGTCGAAGTGGCCAAGAACCATCCGGACGTGTGCGTCGTGCACCAGGGTCAGCTGGAGTCCTCGTTGGAGGACGGCCCGCTCGACAACCTGGGCACCTACTTCTCGTCGGTGTTCGAGCCCGTGTACCTCGCCGGTATCGCGGCCGGCGGCGTGAGCGAGACCGGGATTCTCGGCTACGTGTACGCCTTCCCGATTCCCCAGACCCTGGAGAACATCAACGCCTTCACCCTCGGGGCCCAGACCAAGAATCCGGACATCGAGGTGATCGCGGTGTCGACGGCCGATTGGTGTGACCCGGCGAAGCAGGCTCAGGCCGCTCAGACGTTGCTCGACCAGGGCGCCGATGTCCTCACCCAGCACCAGGACTGCACCAAGACCATCATCGAGACCGCCGAGGCGGCCGGTGTCTACTCGGTGGGCTATCACTACGATGCGTCGGAGTTGGCCCCCAAGGGCTGGCTGACCGGCTCGGACTGGGCCTGGACCGGCCTCTACACCGACATCGTCGAGACGATGATCGCCGGTGACTTCGTCACCAGTCCCTACAACGGCGATTACCGGTTCGGCTACCGCGACGTCGATGCCCCCTTCGTGGCCTTCGAGCCATCTCCGTTCGGTTCGGCAGTGAGCGAAGACCTCAGGGCCGAGATCGAGGCGGCCAACGAGGCGTTCCTCGCCGATGAAGACGGCGACGGGATCGGTGACTTCAGCGTGTTCAGCGGGCCGCTGGCCGATCGTGACGGCGAGGAACGAATCGCCGATGGCGAGTCACCGGATTACGTCGAGCTCGACGGCCTCTTCTCCGACCCGTGGTTCGTGAGCGGCGTCGAAGGCAGCCTCGGCTGAGGCCGGCCAGGTACCCCCGAGTCTTGTCAGGTAGCACCGAGTCTTGTCAGACAACACAGTGACCCCGTCCCCACATCCACCGGACCGTGAACCGGCACCACCGGCGTTGGTGCTCGTGCATGGGGTGGGCATGTGGCCGGGTCTGTTCTCGATGGCCGAGCAGCGCCTCCTGCCGCTGCTCGGCCATCGTTGGATCCGCCCGGGCTACGGCGGTCAACCGCTGGTCGAGGATCTGGCCCGACAGACCGACCTCCTGGCGGAGTTCTGCGAAGAGCTCGCCGCCAGGAGCTCGGGGGTGGTGGTCGTGGGCGTGAGTGGCGGAGCGACGCTGGCCCTCGCCCTGGCCCTTCGCCACCCGTCGCTGCTGCGGGGAATCGTGAGCCACGAGCCGCTCATCGGCAGCCTTCAGCCCGACCTCCACGCCCGGGTGAGAGCGGCGGGCGAGGCCCTGGAACGAGATCCCAGCGAGGAGGCGGCCCGTCACTTCGTGTCCGGGCTCTACGGCGAGTCCGTCGTCGAGTGCTGGCCCCCTGAGGCAGACGACTGGATCGCCGCTCATTGGCCCACGATCTGCGCCGAGGTGCGCCACTTCGCCGACTTCGAGCCGAGTCTCGACCAGCTCGCTCACCAGGGCGTTCCCCATCTGACGACCGTTGGCCGAAACTCGCCGGTCGAACGTCACGAGGTTGCCGATGCGCTGGGCGACCGGGGCGCCGAACGCAGGGTCCTCGACTCGTGCGGTCACCTGGCGCCGTTGCAGGCACCGGCGGCGTTCGCCGGAGCAGTCGAGGATCTGATCGAGAGGGTCGGTGCATGACCACCGTCGATGACACAACTCCCTACGCCTGGCCCTACGGGGACGATCTCGCGTTCGATCGGCTTGCGCTGGTCGTGTGCGGGACCGACCAACGATCGTTGTCGGCGACCCCCTCTGATGCCACGGCGGAGGCCAACATCGATCGGTTGTGCCGGGCGGCCGATGATCACGGTGTCCCCACCTACTTCGTGCGTCACACCCCGGTCCAACACGATCGCGTGCGGCGGCACCGGACCGACGATCGGCCACCGGGCTCGTCATCGACCCATCCCGTCGGTTCGGGACGGGAACACACGATCGACTCGGTCGGCATCGACGGCTTCTACGGAAGCGCCCTCGATGCCGTCCTTCGCGCCGATGGTCGAGACCAGCTGCTGTTGGCCGGTTTCGGGCTGGAGACGACCGTGCACAGCACACTGCGTACGGCGAACGATGCCGGCTATGAGTGCCTGACCGTCGTGGACGCCTGTGGCGTCATCGATGAAACCTGTCGAAGCGGAGCGATCTCGAGCATCGAGATGTCCGGCGGCATCTTCGGAGCGGTTGGCGTCACCGATTCGGTGCTGGCGGCCCTCGGGCATCTGACGAATCGCTCCGACCAGACGTGAACCACCAAGCCTGAGAGAGGTAACCCCCCCCCACGATGTCTCCCAATGAGCAGTCTCCCAATGCCATGTCTCCCAATGCCATGTCTCCCAATGCCATGTCTCCCAACGACCGGTCTCCCATCGAGCAATCCGTCGCTCCTGCGGTGACCTATCCTGCGGTCGCCGCCGACCCCTACACCTGGCCTTATGACGGGGTCATCGATCCCCGTCGTACAGCGTTGATCATGATCGATTGGCA
>JAHECQ010000009.1 GCA_024641625.1 Acidimicrobiales bacterium
TCCGGATACTCGTCGAGCACCCCGGCCAACGTCCACTCGAGGGCGTCACCGTCGTTCACACCGGGACAGACGACGATCTGTCCATGGATCTCGATCCCATGATCGAGCAATGCCCGGAGCCACCGCAGGCTGGTTGCGCCTCGCCGATTCCGCAACATGTCGGCCCGGAGATCGGGATCGGTGCTGTGGATGCTCACGTACAGCGGCGACAATCCTTCGGTGACCACGCGCTCGAGGTCGGCCTCGGTGAAGCGAGTCAGCGTGGTGAAGTTGCCGTACAGGAAGGACAAGCGGAAGTCGTCATCCTTGACCGACAGGCTCTTTCGCATCCCCGGCGGCAGCTGGTAGATGAAACAGAAGGCACAGTGGTTGTCGCACGTGCGCACCTGGTCGAACAACGCCGACTCGATCTCGATGCCGAGCGGCTCACCGTCGGCCTTGTCGATCTCGAGGCTCAGTCCGAGACCACCCCGGTCGATGTCGAGCACGGGGTCAGACTCGTCGATCAGGATCTGGTAGCGAATGATGTCACGCGGGGCCTCACCGTTGACCGCGGTGAGGAGATCGCCGACGGCCACTCCGGCCCGGGCAGCGGGAGAGTGGGGCAACACGGCGATGACCCGGGGAGAAGACACGTTCATCAAGTGTACGAGAACGGTGGGTACCCTGGTCCCCGTGGCCGTTGATCAGGTGCTTTTGTGTGCTCCGCGAGGATTCTGCGCCGGGGTCGAAATGGCCATCAAGGCCCTGTCGTGGATGGTGCGGGCCTTCGAACCACCCGTGTACTGCTACCACGAGATCGTCCACAACAAGCTGGTGGTCGAGCGATTCGTCGCCCAGGGTGTCATCTTCGTCAACGACATCGACGAGGTCCCGCCCGGCCGGCCGATCATGCTCTCGGCCCACGGTTCGGCTCCCGAGGTCGTCGCGGCGGCGAAGCAGCGTGGCAGCTATGTCGTCGATGCCGTCTGCCCGTTGGTGACCAAGGTCCACCACGAGGTCAAGACCCGGGCCGACAAGGGATACCGCATCATCTACGTGGGTCACGAAGGGCACGAGGAGGCAGTCGGCACCATGGCCGTGGCCCCCGACGCCATCAGTCGGGTCGAAACCGTCGACGAGGTGATGGCACTCCCCGACTTCGACCGACCGACGGCATTGCTGGCCCAGACCACGCTCTCGCACCGCGACTGGTCCAATGTTGCCCAGGCGGCCCGCGATCGCTTCCCCGATCTGTGGCAGCCCGGCCGATCGGACCTGTGTTTCGCCACCACGAACCGCCAATCGGCGCTGACGGCCATTGCCTCACACTGCGATGCCGTGGTGGTCATCGGGTCGGCCAACAGCTCGAACACCAAGGCGCTGGCCAGCTTGGCCAGCGAGGCCGGTTGCGCCCGAGTGCTGCGAGTCGACGGACCCGACGAACTTCCCGACGATCTCGAAGGGGTGGTGGGGGTCACCGCCGGGGCCTCGGCCGCCGAGGATGTCGTCGCTGCGGTGCTCACGCACCTGGCTCCCCGCAACGGGGTCGACGAGATCCGCATCACCGACGAGGACGAATACTTCCCACCGCCACGGTCCCTTCGGGCGTTGATGACCGCAGTCGACCTGATCGCCACCCTCGGCCTCGGCGGACCGGTCACCGATCGGCCCGAACTCGACGATCGCCACATCGACGCATCCGCCGTCCTCGTCAAGCTGTCGCCCACCCGCCGGTAGAGCCGACCCTCAGAGGCCGGCGCCGATCTGAGCTTCGTCGAACAGTTCCTGCAGACGATCTCGAAGCGACGCAGTCATGGCTCGCACCTGGCTGCGTTTCGCTCGACCGCCATCGGGACCGATGGGAGGCATGATCGGCTCGCCGATGACCAGGACGATCTTGCCCGGCCGAACGAATCGCCCCCCGATGGGCATCGCCCGTTCGGCGCCGCCGATACCCACGGGGACGATCGGAGCCCCCGTGCGACAGGCAATGAACGCCGCCCCTTCCTTCAGCTCGCCGACCAGCGGCCCGCTGCCTCGGGTGGACTCGGCGAACACGACCAGGGGTTCCCCACCAACCAGCACCAGCTCGGACACCCGCAGTGCCTCACGATCGGCCATCGCCCGTTCGACGGGGAAGCCACCCACGGCACGCAGGAACCACCCCAGGATCGGGATGGTGAAGTATTTCTCTGCACCCATGTACCGGAGCATTCGAGGCGAGACGGCACACACCAATGGAGTGTCGAGTATCGATCGGTGAGCTCCCGGCGCCAGGACGAACCCACCTTCGCGGGGGACGTGCTCGGCACCCCGGACCTCGATCCGGAACCACAGGCGCATCCATCCGTGAACGATGGTTCGGGCGACGGCATAGAACCGGCGCGACCCTGCACCGACCGCCGCGGTCGATTCGTTCATGCGTTCGCAGATCCGTCGAGCTCGGCGACGAGGAGGGCGACGACCTCGTCGATCGTGAGATGGCTGGTGTCGACCTCGACGGCGCCATCGGCCCGCCGGAGCGGATCGTGTTGGCGGCCGGCGTCGAGTGCATCCCGGCGGGCGAGATCGGCGGCCACTGCATCGTAGGAGAGGTCGGTCACCTCCTGAGCTCGCCGGGCGGCCCGAACCTCGGGCGAAGCCGAGAGGTAGATCTTGAGGGTGGCATCGGGGAACACGACCGTTCCGATGTCGCGACCTTCGAGGACCCCTCCACCGCGTCGGCGGGTCCATTCGCGTTGACGTGAAACGAGCTCTCGGCGCACCTCGACGTTGGCGGCCACGGTCGACACGGCTCGGGTGACCTCCGGTCCTCGAATCTGGGTGGTCGCATCGACACCGTCGACGATCACGGTGCCATCGGCCGCCATCGTGAGTTCCATCGATCGAGCAATGTCGGCCACCAGGGCGTCGTCGGTCGGTTCGACGCCGCGACTCAGCACTGCGAACGTGACCGCCCGATACATCGCCCCGGTGTCGAGGTACTCGACCTCCAGTGCCTGGGCCAACCGTCGGGCGACCGTCGATTTCCCGGACCCCGCCGGACCATCGATCGCCACCACCAGGAGTTGGGAACCATCCACGTCGTCAAGCTATCCGGTCAATCGGGTGGGCGCAGGCTCAATCCAGTTGGCGCAGGGTCGGGTGGTACCCGCGGGCCATCAGCCCCCCGACCAATCGTTCGCCGAGTGCAGCATCGACCATCAGGAGCATCACCCCACGCGGCCCTTCGGAGGAATGACCGATCTCGAGATCGAGGATGTTCACGTCGAGTTCGGTGGCCAGGGTGGCGATGGCGGCAATCTCGCCCGGCCGATCCGGTATCGGCACGGCAACTTCGGCCACCCGCTCGACCACGCCGTAGCCGGTCGGGAGGTTGATCCGCGCCGTGCGCGCCTTGTTGAGCAAATCGAGGAGGCCGGCGCGATCCTGATTGGCCACCTTGTCGCGTACATCCTCGAGTCCGGCGATCAGCCGCTCGAGTCCATCGACGATGGCGGCTCGGTTGGCGATGCAGATGTCGGGCCAGATCGAGGCGCGTCCCGACGAGATGCGGGTCATGTCCCGGAAGCCCCCGGCCGCCAACCGCAGCAGCGCGCGGTGTTCGACCGACGTGTCGGCGGCGAGACACATGAGCGATGCCGCGGTGAGGTGGGGTACGTGGGAGACCTGGGCGACCAGGTTGTCGTGCACCTCCGGAGCGAGGGCGATGACCTCGCAGCCGAAGTGCCGCACGATCGAGGCCACCGTGGCGAAGGTCGACTCGTCGGTCTCGGCCACCGGGGTGAGCACCCACATGGCCCCGCCGAACAGGTCGGGGTCGGAGCCGATGATCCCGTCCTGTTCCGAGCCGGCCATCGGGTGTCCACCGACGAATCGAGGATGCCTGATCTGCCGACAGATCTCGGCCTTGGTCGAGCCGACGTCGGTGACGATGCCCTGCGTCGTCTCGAGCGCATGACGCGCGAGCTCGGGAATGGAACCGACCGGCGCGGCGAGGAAGGTGATCTCGGCGTCGGGGTCGGGACCCACGCGATCTGCGGCTCCCAGGTCGACGGCCTGTTGGGCCACGGCCGGATCGAGATCCATCACCGACACGTGCCAACCGTGTTTGCGCAACGCCATCCCGACCGACCCTCCGATCAGTCCCGTTCCGATGACCGCCGCGCGACGTTGGGTCATGGCAGGTCTCCGTCACCTGGTTCGGCCAGCTCTGGACGCAACACGGTGGCGCCCCGGAGGAAGACATGGCGCAGCTCGGATCGCGGACGGTCCACCTCGACGTGGGCCAGCAGCCTGACGCACCTTCGAAGCGACCCTTGCACGTGCTGCTCCTGGGCACAGAGCAGGGGCACCTCGGTGAGACCGAAGGCCCGGGCACCGATGCCCGGCGCCGCCGCCGTGACGTCGCCGGTGGTGGTGAAGAACACGCTGATCACGTCGTCATGGGAGAGGTGGTTGCGCTCGTAGAGGAGTTCGAGCATCTGGACGGTGCGCTTCGTGATCTCCTCGGCGGTATCGGAATCGATCGTTGTGGCACCACGAAGGGCGAGAACACGCATGAGCGGGAAGGTTACCGGGCTACCGGATTGACAGCCCGTTGCAGCGCCAACAGCTCCTTCGCGTCGAGCAACCGGTATTCGCCCGGCTTCAGGCGGGTGTCGGTGATGGGGCCGATCCTCGTTCGGACCAACCGCTCGACCGGGTGACCCACGGCCTCGCACATGCGGCGCACCTGACGGTTGCGACCCTCGTGGATCACGAGCCGGATCAACCCGGACGAGACCGAGGTGGCCTGGGCCGGAGCGGTCGGACCGTCCTCGAGCGCCACGCCCTCACGCAGTTGTCGCAGGACCTGACGACTCGGCGTGCCCTTGACCTGCGCCAGGTATTCCTTTTCGACACCGAAGCTCGGATGGGTGAGTCGGTGGGCCATCGTTCCGTCGTTCGTCAGCAACAGGAGGCCCTCGGTGTCGTAGTCGAGGCGTCCGACCGGGAACACTCGCGGCTCGGCCGGGACCAGGTCGATCACGATGGGGCGACCTTCGGGATCGTCGGCAGTGGTGACCACTCCCCTGGGCTTGTTCAGCAGGTAGGTGATGGTGTCGGGCAACACCGAGATGGCTGCGCCGTCCACCTCGATCAGATCGGTGGCGGCATCGACCCGAGCGCCCGGGATGGCCGTGGACCCGTTCACCTTCACCCGCCCTTCGCTGATCAGATCGTCACAGACCCGGCGCGAACCCAGGCCGACGCGGGCAAGGACCCGCTGCAATCGCTCGCCGGTCTCGCGTTCGACGGTCACTCGCCGAGGTCGCCGAGCCCGTCGACGACCGGCTCCGCTTCAGGGGCACCTCCCTGGCCCGCGGGCTGATCGGCGTCCTCGACGTCACCGGAGCGCAATGTCTGCTCCAGTGCCTCGACCACCGCCGCGGAGGGTACGAACTCCCCGAGCGGGGGAAGGTGGTCGATCGAGGCGAGGCCCAACCGCTCGAGGAACTCGGTGGTGGTACCGAACAAGGTTGCCTGGCCGGGGCCGAGGTCGTGGCCGACCTCGGCCACATAGCCCCGCTGGAGCAGGGTCCGCAACACACCATCGACATTGACCCCACGAATGGCCGACATCTGGGCTCGAGAGATCGGTTGTTTGTAGGCGACGATCGCCAGGGTCTCCAGGGCTGCGCTGCTGAGTCGGGCTGTCTGGCCGTCGAGCACGTACCGCTCGACGTACGCCGCGGTGTCGGCGTGGGTCTGGTAGCGCCAACCGCCGGCGATCTCCACCAGCTCGAAGCCCCGGCGCTGTTCGACGTAGCCGGCGGCCAGCTCGACACACAGCGAATGCACTGCGGCAGCGGGCAGCTCGAGGAGTTGGGCCAGGACGTTCTCCCCGACCGGATCGGTGGCCACCAGCACGATGGCCTCGATGGCCCGCGCCGCCTCGAGTAGCACGTTGTCGCGGCCGGAATCGTCGAGGTAGGGGGAGACGGGGTCGCTGAGCGCAGCAGTGGGTTCGTTCACGAATCAGCCCTCGTAGGAGTCGACACCGGCGAACACGCTCTGGCGGACTGCAGCGGCCGCCATGGCCGATTCGTCGACGAGCGACACGATTGGTGCGTTGGGTTCGACAAGGAGGTCGGCATCGGTTTGCGCGGTGAGAGTGGCGGCGGGACCGAGCCCGGTCCAGTCGATCCTGAGATCGCCGAAGATCTGTTGCTGCTCGATCTCGACCATGCCCTGCTTGAACAGCTCCAACACCGCGAGGAAGCGTACGACCACCTCGATTCGATCGGTGATTCCGTCGATGATCTGACGGAACGTCATCGGGCCCGACGAGGGGAGCCGGTCGAGCAGTTCGCTGATGGCATCGTTGACACTGGCAGTCACGATGGTGACGTGGCCGAGCGACACCTGCGGGGCCGGCTTGTCCCTGGCCACCCGCAGGAAGGCTCGCCGCAGATCTTCGGGCTTGACGCCCGACAGCAGATCGGGTGACAGGTCCAGGAAGCGATCCTCGAGCCCCACCCGGCGGGCGGTACTGCGCGAGGCGTGCACGGCCAAGCGGTCGATGGCCTTGGCTGCGTCCTTGAACGTCTTGCATTCGAGCAGCCGGCTGA
Organism: Acidimicrobiales bacterium; assembly: GCA_024641625.1. GTDB lineage: Bacteria > Actinomycetota > Acidimicrobiia > Acidimicrobiales > SZUA-35 > JAHECQ01. The sequence goes on from JAHECQ010000009.1 coordinate 6,597, forward strand.
GCAGGAGATCGCGCTCCTCCCAGAGTCCGAGTTCCTCATCGAGGTCGATGGCGGCGTCGACCGGCAGCAGGCGCCGACACTTCAACTCCACCAGGGTGGCTGCGATCAGCAGGAATTCGGTGGCTACCTCGAGGTCACAAAGATCCATTCGCTCGATCTCGGCCAGGTACGCGTCGACGATCTCGGCCAGCGAGATCTCGTAGAGGTCGACCTCGTCCTTGAGGATGAGGTGCAGCAGAAGATCGAACGGCCCACTGAAGATGTCGGTCTGCACGTCGAATGCCATCGATGTAACTCTACTCCGCCGCGTCGGCTGGGGATGCGTCAATTCCGGATGCTCGCTCCGCCCGGCCCCCTAACCTTACGACCATGACCAGCACGACCCCCGGCACGCGCCCCCGAGTCTTCAGTGGCATCCAGCCCTCGGGAGCAGTTCACCTCGGCAACTACCTGGGAGCGTTGCGCAATTGGGTCAGCATGCAACACGACACCGATGCGGTCTACTGCGTGGTCGACCTGCACGCCTTGACCCTGCCCAAGGAACCCGGCGAGGTCGCCCAAGGCACCCTGGACATCGCCCGCATCCTCCTGGCTCTCGGCCTCGACCCACAGCGCTGTGTGTTCTTCGTCCAGTCCCACGTACACGAACATGCCGAGCTCGGCTGGTTGATGCAGACGGTCGCCAGCTACGGCGAGCTGTCGCGCATGACCCAGTTCAAGGACAAGTCGGCCCGCTCGAGCGGCTTCATCTCGGCGGGGCTGTTCACCTACCCCGCGCTTCAGGCGGCCGACATCCTGCTCTATGACACCGAGGTCGTTCCGGTGGGCGATGACCAGCGTCAGCACATCGAGCTGGCCAGGGACGTGGCGTTGCGGTTCAACGCTCGCTATGGCGACACCTTCGTCATTCCCGAGCATCGCATTCCCGTTGCCGGAGCCCGAGTGATGGACCTCCAGCACCCCGAGAACAAGATGTCCAAGTCGGTCGACTCGCCCCAGGGAACGATCAACCTGCTCGATGCTCCCCAGGAGATAGAGAAGAAGGTGAAGCGTGCCGTCACCGACAATGACGGCGAGGTGCGCTACGACCCGGCCGACAAGCCAGGGGTGTCGAACCTGCTGTCGATCCTGGCCGCAGTCACCGATGGCGACCCCGAGCAGTTGGCCGGGCAGTACCAGCAGTACGGCCCGCTCAAGGCCGATGTTGCTGCCGCGTTGATCGCTCTGGTCGAGCCGATTCAGGCTCGTCTGGCCCAGCTCGACGATGCCACGGTCCGCGCCGAGCTGGCGCTGGGCGCCGAACGGGCCACCGCCATTGCTGCACCGGTGATGGACCGGGCCAAGCGGGCCTGCGGTTTGCTCGTCTGAGGAGGCCTCGATCATCTCCGCCGCGGTCACCCCGCTCCGTCGACAGGTCGACCGGTCGGCTGTGGTCATGTCGGCTGTGGTCATGTCGGCGGTGCGCATGGCCGCAGTGAGCGTTGCATGACAGGCACGTTTCACTGCGCGCAGCAGTGCACGAACCCCTGAGGGACGGCGCTACATTCTTTCGCAGCCTCAGAGCGAGGTCAAATCTCGGATGACCATCCAGGAAAGGTACCCAGTATGGGCAACAAGAGCCTTGCGAAAGTTGTTTCGCTACTCGCGGCACTGGCCATGACCGCCGCCGCCTGTGGCAGCGACTCGGGCGCCGCCGGCGACACCGGCGACACCACCACCACCGCCGCTGACAACGACACCGACACCACCGAAGCGAGCGACGACTCCGCGGCTGCCGACGGAACCGTCGAAGCCGCCCCCAGCTGCACCGGCGAGAGCAACGGAATCCTCGAGATCGGCGGCCTCCTGCCCCAGACCGGCAACCTTGCCTACCTCGGCCCGCCCGAGGAGGCCGGCGCGGCACTGGCCATCAAGGAGATCAACGAAGCCGGTGGCGTGCTGGGTGAGAACGCTGTGTTCATGCCCGGCGACTCGAGCGACAATGGCGACGTCGCCAATCAGACCGTCGACCGTCATCTCTCCGGTGACGTCGATGCCATCCTCGGTGCCGCCAGCTCCGGTGTGACGTTCACTGTCATCGACAAGGTCACCGGCGCCTGCAAGATCCAGTTCTCGTCGGCGGCCACCTCGCCCGATTTCACCGAGTACGACGAGGGCGAGCTGTTCTTCCGCACCTCGCCCTCCGACGTGCTCCAGGGTCGGGTCCTGGCCGACCTGATCATCCAGGAAGGATCCACCACCGTGGGCCTCATGGCCCTCCAGGATCCCTACGGCGAGGGCCTGCTCAACTACACCAAGCTGCCGCTCGAGGAGCAGGGCGCCGAAATCGTCACCGACTTCGTCTATGACCCCAAGGCCCAGAGCTTCGACGCCGAGGTCCAGCAGATGGTGACCGCCGATCCCGAGGCCATCGTGCTCATCGGCTTCGACGAGAGCGCCTCCATCCTCACCGGCCTGTTCGAGGCCGGCTTCACTCCCGACGTCAAGAAGATCTACCTGGTCGACGGCAACATCGGCAACGCCACGGGCCTGAAGTTCGCCGAAGAGGGCGTGCTCAACGGCATCAAGGGCACGTTGCCCTCGGCCGAGATCACCGACGACTTCAAGGATCGCATGCTGGAGATCGACCCCGGGCTCATCGACTACAACTACGGTCCCGAGACCTACGATGCCGTCATGGTCATGGCCCTGGCCGCCGAGGCCGCCGGCACCGACGATCCGGCAGCCATCGCGGCCAAGATCAACGGCATCACTCGTGACGGTGAGAAGTGCACCACCTTCGCCGAGTGCCGGGACCTGATCGCCGCCGGCACCGACATCGACTACGACGGCCCCTCGGGCCCGTTGACGTTCGGACCGGCCGGTGAACTGACCGAGGCGAACTTCACCATCTTGAGCTACGGCGGCGATGTCACCGACGATGCCAACGGCAACGTCAACGAGATCGACGACTCGCAGAACATCTACCTCTTCGCCCAGCTGTAGGTCCTGTTCATCCCCGGTCCCGCCCAGGGACCACGGCCGAGGCCGGGTTGCATAACCGCAACCCGGCCTCGGCCGCGCTCGGCGAGTTGACGCGTGCCGACTGCAGTGCCTGGTGCTTCGCGATCAGTCGCAACTGGGCCGTGCCGATCGGGCGCCGCAGCTTGGGCTGCGGCGTTGTTCAGTGCGCCTTGGCCAACGTCCCGAGGTAGAGCTCGATCACCTTGGGGTCGGTCAACAACTCACGGCCGGTGCCGGTGTAGGCGTTGGTTCCCTGATCCAGGACATAGCCTCGATCACAGATCTGCAGACACCGGGACGCGTTCTGTTCGACCATGATCACCGAGACACCGGCGGAGTTGATCTTCTTGGTGTTGACGAAGACCTGGTCCTGGAGAGCAGGCGACAGGCCCGCCGACGGCTCGTCGAGCAGGATGACCCGCGGTTTCATCATCAACGCCCGCCCCATGGCCAGCATCTGACGTTCGCCGCCCGACAGGGCCCCGGCCCGTTGGCTCCGCCGCTCGGCCAGACGCGGGAACATCTCGACCACTTCCTCGAAACGCTCCTCGAATGCCTTGGGCTCGAGGAAGGCGCCCATTTCGAGGTTCTCCTCGATGGTCAGACTCGGGAACACATTGTTGTTCTGCGGGACGTAGCCGATGCCCCGTTCCACCAAGGCGTGGGCCTTGAGATTGGTGATCTCCTCACCGTCGTACATCACCTTGCCCGAGCGGATCCTCACCAACCCGAACAACGACTTGAGCAGCGTCGACTTCCCGGCGCCATTGGGCCCGATGATGGCGATCAGCTCACCGGGGGCCAACTCGAGCGAACAGTCGTTCAGGATGTCGACGTCGCTGCTGTAGCCGCCGGTGATGCCATCGACGTGGATCAACAGTTCGCTGCTCCGCAAGGGAGCTGATCTCGCATCGGTGGTCATGCGTCGTCTCCGAACTCGAGCGGCTTGTCGTGCGACGAGCCGAGGTAGGCGTCGATCACCTGCTGGTTGGCCCCGATCGACGCGTGCGGCCCCTCGGCGATCACCCGCCCTTCGGCCATCACCACCACCCAATCGGAGATGTCGCGCACCACGTCCATGTCGTGTTCGACGAACACGACCGTCCGGCCTTCCTCGCGGAGTCCCTTCACGTGTTCGAGCAACGACTGGGTGAGCGCCGGGTTCACCCCGGCCATCGGCTCATCGAGCATGATGAGTTTCGGATCGGTCATGAGCGCTCGGGCCATCTCCAGCAGCTTGCGCTGACCTCCCGAGAGCGTGCCGGCGAACTCCTCTCGCATGTGGGCCAGCTTGAACCGATCGAGCAGTTCGTCGGCTCGGGCCTCGTTGGCTGCCTCTTGGTCCCTCCACGTGGGTCGGACCAGACCGGCGAAGAAGTTCTCGCCGATCTGGTTCATCGATCCCAGCTTCATGTTCTCGATCACCGTCATCTTCGACAGCGCCTTGGTGAGCTGGAAGGTGCGGACCATGCCGGCGCGGGCAACCTTGTGCGCCGGCATCTTGCCGAGCGGTTTGCCGTCGAACTGCCAGGTTCCGGTGTTGGGCTGGTCGAAACCGGTCATCAGATTGAAGAAGGTGGTCTTGCCGGCTCCGTTCGGTCCGATGAGACCGGTGATCACACCCCGTTGGATCTCGAGATGTTCGACGTCGACCGCCTTCAGACCGCCGAAGGTGCGGGTGATGTTGTCGGCGACCAGGATCGGATCGGGCTTGGGCGAGCCGGGTTCCTCGGCGACCCCGACCATCCGATCGGTCGGGGCGAGGGCGACGTCATCGGGCATCGAGCGCAATCTCCTTCTTGTCACCGAAGATGCCCTGCGGCCGGAAGATCATCAACAGCATCAGGCCGAGGCCGAGGAGCATGAAGCGGACCTGACCGACCTGGACCCCGTCCATGAGCCACTCGGGGATCTTGTTGTTGGCCTCGGCCTGGCGAAGGGCGGCGTCGGTGAACGCCAGCAGCGACGAGAAGATCATCGAACCGATCACCGGCCCCCACAACCGCCCGGTGCCGCCGAGGATCATGGCGACCCAGATGAAGAAGGTCTTGGGTGTACCGAGGTCCTGAGGACTGGGCTGCACCGAGCCCTGGGGAAGGACGAACATCATGCCGCCCAGGGCTCCGAAGAGACCACCCAGCACGAGGCTCTGCATCTTGACGCTGTAGGAATTCTTGCCGAGGGCGCGGGCGGCGTCCTCGTCCTCGCGCACGGCCTTGAGCACACGACCCCACGGGCTGCGCATCAGCAGGTACACGAGCAGCACGCCCATCAGCACCAGACTCCAGCCGACGAGCAGGCTCCAGGCCTCGTCAGCGCGGTAGTCGAGATCGAAGAAGCCGAGGTTGACCGAGATGCGACCGGTGAAGGGGTTCAGACTCCGGAACCCCTCGGTGAAGCCGTTGATGCCGTTGGAGCCTCCGGTCCACTCTCGCAACGACGTGGCCCGCACCACGATCCGCAGGATCTCCGCCGCTGCGATGGTGGCGATGCCCAGGTAGTCGGCCCGGAGCCGGAGCGTGGGAATGCCCAGCAACAATGCGAACAACGCAGCACACACCAGGCCACACGCCACACCGACCGCCAGGGGGGCGCCCCAGACGAAGATGGGAATGGCCAGCCCGTACGCGCCCACGAGCATGAACCCGGCATGGCCGAAGTTCAGCAGGCCGGTGTACCCGAAATGGATATTGAGTCCGATGGCCGCCAGCGCGAAGTACGCCGCCTGGACGCCGAAGAACTGGGTGACGGTGACGTCGACGATGTTGGCCCAGTCCATGTCAGCCGATCCTCTCTCGTTGGCCGAGCAAGCCTTGTGGTCGAAGGAGGAGTATCAGGATCAACACCAGGAGGGCTCCCACGTTCTTCAACTCCGTCGGCAATCCGTTGCCGCTGATGTGCAGCGTGGACACATTGACCAGGAGTCCGATGATGAGGCTGCCGAGCAATGGCCCGTACGCCGTGCCCAGGCCGCCGAGGGTCACCGCGGCGAACATCAACAGCAGGAGCTCCGAGCCCATGTCCCACGACACGCCCTGGTCCAGACCGAACAACACACCGCCCAACCCCGCGAGCGATCCGCCCACGATCCACACCGTCAGGATCACCCGCTCGACGTCGATGCCCGAGGACTCGGCCAGATCGCGGTTGTCCGACACGGCGCGCATCGCCTTGCCGATCCGGGTGGACTTGATGGCCGTGGCCACGGCGACCAGCGCGACCAGCGCCAGACCGATGACCCACAGCTCGCGTGGCACCACCGTGATCGGTCCGAGGTCGATGCCCTTCTGGAGCGCATATTGGCTGTAGCGTTCCCTGCGACCACCCGCTTGGTAGACGAAGAGATAGCGAACCAGGATCGACAATCCGATCGAGATGACGAGCATGGCGATGAGGCCGGTGCCGCGTCGTCGCAACGGCCGCCACAGGAACCGCTCGTTCGCCCCACCGGCCAGCGCCGTGGCCACGACTGCGAGCATGCCCGCAGGGACGATGTGCAGCCCGAGCACGTCGGGATCGTTGAGCATCAGGGCAAAGAGGGCCCCGAAGGCCACCAGCTCGCCATGGGCGAAATTGGTGAGCCCGGTCGTGCCATAGATCAGCGACAGTCCGATCGAGCACATGGCAATGATCATCCCGAACTTGACGCCATCGAAGAGGAGCTGCGCGAATTCCGCGCCTGCGCTGCCTCCGCTCGAGACACCTTCTCCCTGCACGAGCGGGAACAGTGCCGCCCGGCGCTCTCCGGCGCGAACCTCGATCGTGCGGGCGGAGGACTCGGCGTCCTTCGGAGTCACGCCATCGGGCAGGGTCTCGGTGACCAGTTGCACGAGGTAGATGCCCGGTCCCGGCACGTCGATGTCGATCGCGCCGGCATCATCCGAGGTGCCGGTGCCGACCACTGCGCCGGTGTCGTCCAGCACCTCGACCTCCACTCCGACCGCCGGGACCCTGGTGCCGGACTCGTCGTTGTAGGCGAGCGTCGACCTGACGCCCTCGGCTTCTTGGGCGAGGGCCGCACTCGAGGCGAGCACGAGGGCACCGAGCACCGCCAGCAGAGCGACGGCCAGACCACGAATGCCCACGGTCGGTGCGGTCCGGGCCATCGGTCCTGTCGGCGCGCCCGGCGACTGGCAACCTCGGTTGACGGTGCGAGAGCGGGCGTTGCCAGGGTCGACGTTGCCAGGGTCGACGTTGCCAGAGTCGACGCTGCCGGGGTCGACGTTGCGCGAGTTACGGATCGGATCACCCCCGTTGAGAGGATCGCGCCGAGGGGCACGGTGCACGGACTGCTGCAGGGGTGGGGGTGACCAGGTCACAGATCGGCGAGTATAGGGCCACGGGTTGCACCAGTGGCAAGGGTCACTTTGTGACGATCGGTGTTCGGTCGACCGGCGACGCCACCGTCAGTCTCCGTCGCATGCCTTCAACACGGTGCCGATCCGCCGGTCGAGGCGCCACTGCTCGGCCGGCCGATGATGATCGGCGGCCCACCCGCTGGTGATCGGAGCCGACCCGGCCTCGATCAACAGTTGCTCGCCCAGTTCGGGATGGCGGTGATAGTCGCCCAGACGACGAAGCCAGGGGGACGACGCATGGCACCAAGGCTCGGCGTACGCGGAGGGAACGACGGCCCACCACAGGGTCGCAACCACCCGAGCCGGGGTACGCAACCCCGACACCACCTTGCCCACGTCGTGGAGCAGAGCGGCAGCCAGCACGGGTTGTGTCGCCTCACTCCCCAGTTCCGCGGCCACTGCCCTGGCCACCCCGACGGCGTGACGCCGATCGGGGTTCGACATGCGGAACCAGAGCGCCTGCTCGGCGTCGCTGAGCCCGGCAACCGCCCAGGTCTCGTCCTCCCGTCCGGGTGGACCCGGACGAATCGCCCCGAAGAAGCGTCGCAGGAGATGCCCGGCCGGTGCCATCACACACCCAACAGGCGGGCTGTGGCCAACAGGCCGGCAATCGACTTGCCATCGGTGATGCGACCATCGAGCGCCATGGCCACCGCCTCGACCAGCGGGACCCGCCGCACGAGCATGTGCTCCTCTTCGAGCCCATCGGCGTGGCGCTCCACCGGCGTGAGATCGGTGGCGAGGTAGATGTGCTGCAGTTCGTCACAGAAGCCCGGAGAGTGATGGAAGTCGATCAGCCCGACGATGGTCCCCGCCCGCATGCCGATCTCCTCGGCCAGTTCCCGGGCGATGGCCGACTCGGGGTGTTCGCCGTCGACGTCGAGTTTGCCGGCTGGGATCTCCCACGAGTCGGCATCGATGGGCGCTCGATACTGGCGCACCAGATACACGTCCCCCTCGGCGATGGCCACGGCCGACACAGCTCCGGGATGGCGCACGACGTCGCGCCGGAACTCCAGACCATCGGGGTCGGCGAACCAACCGTCGTAGAAGGCCACCACCGCCCCCTGATGGACGAGTTCGTCACGAAGATGTCGGAATCGGGAAGCCGACTGGTCGGCCATCGACGAGGACGCTACTGAACGGTTGCCGTCACATCGATGGCGGCCGGAAACCGCTCGGGATGCTTCGTCCTGGCCTCTCGCAGCGATGCGGCGATGAAGGCGTCGAACAGCGGTGCCGGACGGTTGGGGCGGCTCTTCAGTTCGGGATGGGCCTGTGTCCCGATCCAGAACGGATGAGACGACAGCTCGATGAACTCGACCAGTCGACCATCGGGCGAATTCCCCGAACAGCGGAATCCGCCAGGGCCGTTCTCGTACCGGCTCCGGTACTTGGGGTTGAACTCATAGCGGTGGCGGTGCCGTTCCTGAATGACAGTGTCGCCGTAGATGTTCGCCACCTGGCTGCCGGGGTCGAGCACCGCCACGTACGCGCCGAGGCGCATGGTGCCGCCGAGGTCGGTGATGTCGCGTTGGGCGGCCATGAGGTCGATGACCGGATGAGGGGTCGTGTGGTCCTGGGTGTCGAACTCCGACGAATTCGCCCCGGACAGCCCGAGGACATGGCGACCATATTCGATGGTCATCACCTGCATGCCCAGGCACAGCCCGAGGCACGGTTGGCTGTTCTCCCGGGCGAAGCGAGCTGCCTCGATCTTGCCCTCGACCCCTCGCTCGCCGAAGCCTCCGGGAAGGACGATGCCATCGAGATGTCCCAACATCTCCTCGACCAGCAGACCTTCGACGTGATCGGACATGACCCACTCGATCGTGAGGTCGACCGAATTGCGGATGGCGGCATGCCGCAACGATTCGGCCACCGACAGGTACGCATCGGGCAAGGTGATGTACTTGCCGACGATGCCGATCGTGAGCGGCAACGACGCGTGGTCGGCCTGGGCCACCATTGCCTTCCACTCGGTGAGGTCGGGCTGGGGACAGCGATCGAAGCCGATCAGCCGACAGACGTAGTCGTCGAGTCCCTCGTCGTGCATGGTGAGCGGAATCTCGTACAGGCTTGCCGCGTCCGGGGCACACACGATGCCGTCGAGCGGGACATCACACAGGTTCGAGATCTTCGAACGTAGACCCTCGGAGATGCGCCGGTCCGAACGGCAGACGATGACGTCGGGCTGGATGCCGCGACTTCGCAGCTCGGTGACCGAGTGCTGGGTGGGCTTCGTCTTCTGTTCGCCGGCCGGTCCGATGAACGGGACCAGGGTGACGTGGACGTAGCACACGTTCTCGCGGCCCACGTCGAGACGGAACTGACGGATGGCCTCGAGGAACGGCAGGATCTCGATGTCACCGACGGTGCCGCCCACCTCGGTGATGACGACATCGACGTCATCAGAGGCGAGGGCCACGATCCGTCGCTTGATCTCGTCGGTGATGTGAGGAATGACCTGGACCGTCTTACCCAGGTAGTCGCCTCGACGCTCGGCGGCGATCACCGAGGAGTAGATGCTGCCGGTGGTGGCGTTCGATGCCCGAGTGAGCGACTCGTCGATGAATCGCTCGTAGTGGCCGAGGTCGAGGTCGGTCTCGCCACCGTCGTCGGTGACGTACACCTCGCCGTGCTCGAAGGGATTCATCGTGCCGGGGTCGACGTTCAGGTAGGGGTCGAGCTTCTGCATCGTGACCCGCAGCCCTCTCGATTTCAGGAGTCGCCCGAGGGACGAGGCAGTGAGCCCCTTCCCGAGAGAACTCACAACGCCCCCGGTTACGAAGATGTGTTTGGTCATCACCGCTCCTGTCACTTCGCTCCGTGCACGCTAGCGCAGCCGGATCGTCGTGCGGTGACCTGTGCCGCCTGTCCCTCCCGGCGTCGAGGTCCGGCCGGTGAAACGGGCTGATACCTGTTGGTCGAACCCCTCGGTTCGCCAGTACGGTGACGACCCATGAGCCCAGACGCCACCTTCACCGCCCTTCTCCTCGACCAGGCAGAGGGCCCCGACGGAAAGCCTGCCTATTCCAGTCAGGTCACCGAACTCGAGAACTCGCGCCTTCCCGAGGGTGACGTCACCGTCTCGGTCGAGTACTCCTCGCTCAACTACAAGGACGGCATGGTCCTCTCGGGGATCGGACGCCTCGTCTCCACCTATCCGCACGTACCCGGCATCGATCTCGCCGGAACGGTCGAGTCCTCCGATCACCCCGACTTCGCCGCCGGCGACAAGGTCGTGCTCACCGGGTATCGCGTCGGCGAGGTCTGGTGGGGTGGCTACGCCACTCGCGCCAGGGTGAAGGGCGCCTGGCTGGTCAAGCTTCCTGACGGGCTCAGCACCCGTCAGGCGATGTCGGTCGGCACCGCCGGGTTCACCGCCATGCAGGCACTGGTCGCCCTCGAGCAACACGGCCTCACGGCCGGACAACCGCTCCTGGTCACCGGTGCCTCCGGTGGCGTCGGTTCCTCTGCGGTGCTCTGGGGTTCGCTCGCTGGACATCATGTGGTCGCATCGACCGGACGACCCGAGAATGCCGAGGAGTTGAAGGCGCTCGGCGCAGCCGAGGTCATCGACCGCAGCGAGATCGCCGAGAACCCCACTCGTCCGCTGTTGTCGGAGCGTTGGGCCGGATGCATCGATGCCGTCGGGGGCGACACGCTCGCTCACGTTCTGGCCGAGATGATGTACAAGGGTTCGGTGGCGGCCTGCGGACTGGCCGGCGGCAACACCCTGCCGACCACCGTCATCCCGTTCCTCCTTCGCGGGGTCAACCTGCTCGGCATCGACTCGGTGATGGCCCCCAACGCCGAACGAGTGGCGGTCTGGGGTCGTGTGGCCCAAGTCGTCGATGCCGACAAGCTCGAAGCGCTCACCACCGAGGTGGGCCTGGCCGATCTGTCGGCGCTCGCCCCCGAGATCCTGGCCGGCAAGGTCAAGGGTCGCACGATCGTCGCCACCCAACGCTGAGGACCCAAGGACCGCCGAGACCATGACCTCACTCGAAATCTCCGATCCCTCCGAACTCGGTTTCGATCCGGCCCGCCTGGCCGCCATCGACACCTTCATCAACGACAAGTACCTCCTCACCGGCCGCTATCCCGGCTACACGCTGCTCGTCTCCCGCGGCGGCAAGATCGCGCATCTCTCCCACCAGGGCTATGCGCCCGATGCGATCTTTCGGTTCTTCTCCATGACCAAGCCCATCACGTCGGTGGCGCTTCTCATGTTGCTCGAAAAGGGCAAGTTCCAACTGGGCGATCCCGTGCATGCGTACCTGCCCGAGTTCACCGACCAGCGAGTGTGGCAGGACGGCACATCCACCAACTTCACGACGAAACCGGCCGATCGGCCGATGAACATCCAGGATCTTCTCACCCACACGTCCGGTCTGACCTACGGGTTCATGGGTCGCCACCCGCTCGATGCCATCTATCGGGCCCGCGGACTCGACCGCACATCGGGCCAAACCCTGGCCGAGGTGTGCGCCGGACTGGCCGAGACCCCGCTGCTGTTCTCACCGGGCACGCAGTGGAGCTACAGCATGGCCACCGATGTCTGCGGCCGACTGGTCGAGGTCATCGGCGAACAGTCACTGGACGAGTACTTCCAGCAGCACATCTTCACTCCGCTCGGCATGGTCGACACCGCCTTCTGGGTCGGCGATGCCAAGGCGGGTCGCCTGGTGGGCAACTACGCCGAGCCATCGCTGTCCCCGTTCGGGGTTCCGGAAGGCTCGACCGGGCGTATGGCGCTGATCGACGACGGAGGCAACGACAGCCCGTACCGGTCGCCTCCCGACATGCTCTCCGGCGGCGGAGGACTCACCTCGACCGTGGCCGACTATCACCGTTTCACCCAGATGCTCCTTCGGGGGGGCGAGCTCGACGGTGCCCGCATCCTGGGGCGCCGGACGGTCGCCTACGCCACCGGCAATCACCTCCGTGGCGGCAACGATCTCGCCTCCATGGGTCAGCCCGTGTTCTCCGAGACGAACTACAACGGCATCGGTTTCGGGCTCGGCTTCTCGGTGGTGCTCGATCCGGCCAAGGCTCAGGTGATGAGCTCGCCCGGAGAGTTCGGCTGGGGCGGTGCGGCCTCCACGGTCTTTTGGGTCGACCCCAGCGAGGAGATCACCGTCATCGGCCTCACCCAGCTGATGCCATCGTCTGCCTACCCGATCCGGGCCGAGCTTCGCTCGCTGGTCAACAGTGCCCTCGTCTGAGGGGAGGCCCTTGCCCTGAACGTCGGCAGCCACATCATCGTCGCCTCCCGGCTCACCCGGTTCGATCATGTCGATCATCTCGGGGAATTGTGCCTCGGCGCGGCGCTCCCCGACTTCGCAGCCATGGGGCGATTCCATCTGCAGCCGCACTCTGCGCCTGAACACGACGCTCCGGGAGAGATCCATGACGGTGTTGCCGTTATTCGCCTCGGGGTCACCGTCCATCACCGCACCGACGAGATCTTCCACCAACACCCCTGGTTCACGCAGCGTGTGCGTTCGCTGCGAAGGGATCTCGAGGCTGCGGGACTCGATCGGGGTGCAGCCAGGGCCATCGCACACGTCGGCCCGGAGATGCTGCTCGATGGGGCCCTCCTCCCCGACGCTCGGGAGTCGATCGATGTCACCTTCGGGGCACTCGAACGCCACCGCCCAAGGCTGGGGAGCTGGGTGGAACGCACCATCGACTGGCAACGCCATCTCGACCGGCTCATCGCCCACCGACTACCGACCGACTATGACGATCCGGCTCAGGTCGCCCGTCGCCTGCTGCGGATTCTGGAGCACCGACCCCGCTTGGGCTTCGCCGCCGACCAACTGCCGATGGTCGTCGGGCTGCTCGGCCGGCGTCAGGCCTCGATCGTGGACACCGCAGGAGAGTTCGTGGCCGACGTCGTCGACCGTGTCGAGTCCGTGTTCAGGGGCTGATCCCGCCCGGCCGGTAGGGCGGCTCAGCCACCGGCCTTCTGTGACTGGGCCTCGACCATGAGCTCCTGGGCGTGGCGACGCGCGGTCGACGAGTTCGGTTGCCCCGACAGCATGCGAGCCAGCTCCGTCCGACGCTCATCGTCGTTCAGCAGGCGAATCTCCGAACGAGTATCGTCCTCGCCCTGCGACTTCTCCACCACCAGGTGGGCGTCGGCGAATGCCGCGACCTGTGGCAAATGAGTGACAACGAGCACCTGATGTCGATCGGCCAGAGCAGCGAGGGCGCGCCCCACGGCAAAGCCGGCCTGGCCGCCGATGCCGGCGTCGACCTCGTCGAACACCAGGATCGGCGGCGCTTCTGACAACACGCTCCGCAGCGCGAGCATGGTCCGGGCCAGCTCGCCACCCGAGGCAACCTTCGACAGGGCCTGCAGGGGCGCACCCGGATTGGCGGCCAGCTCATAGACGACCTGAGCTCCGTCGGCTCCCTCGACGCGCACACCGACGCGCGCTCGCTCCATGGCCAAGGAAGGAAGATGTGCTTCGATTGCCTCGGCCAGCAGCGGGGCGGCTCGACGTCGGGTATCACCCACCTCCCGTTCGGCCTCGGACACTTCGACATCGGCCGCTCGTCGCTCGGCATCCAACTGTGCCGCCCGCTCGTCATGGCCTTCGAGCTCGACCAGGCGAGCGTGAAGGAGGTCGCGTTCTTCCATCACGTCGCTCAGCGTCTCACCGTACTTGCGGCACAGCTGGTGAAGCAGCCGCCGACGCTCCTGGACCCCGGCCAAGGTGTCGGGGTCGGGCTCGATGCCTTCCATGACCCCTCGCAGGGTGTCCGCCGCGTCCTCGAGCTCGGCCAAGAGGTTCACCAACCGCTGAGCGACCTCCTGGAACGGCGACCGGCCCTGGATCCGGGCGGCAGCGGTGGCCAACCGATCCCGCACCCCATCGTCGTCGACGATCAGGGCCAAGGCCGCTTCGGCGGCCTCGACGTGATCCACGGCATTGGCCAAGGTGTCCTCGGCCTGCTCGAGCTGCGCATCCTCATCGACATCGGCGACTTCGGCGGCATCGATCTCGTCGACCTGATAGCGCAGCAGGTCCAGCTCGCGCGCCCGGGTACGAGGATCGCCCCCCAGTTCGTCCAGGGCATCGTCGAGCGTCTTCAGCACAGCCCTGGCGTGATGAAGACGCTCGAGATCGACCTGACCGAATTGATCGAGCGCGGCCCGCTGAGCTTCGACTCCGAGCAGCGACTGGTGATCGTGTTGCCCATGCAGATCGACCAGACGGGCGCCCAAGTCCGCCAACGACCCGGCGGTCGCCGGTCGGCCATTCACATAGGCCCGAGAACGTCCGACCGCCGAGACGACCCGGGTGAGGACGATCTCCTCTCCCTCGAGCTCGAACCGGCCATCGACCACGGCTTCGTCACATCCGGGTCGGACCAGACCGGGGTGGGCGCGACCGCCCACCAGCAGATCGATGGCGTCGACCAAGAGGGTCTTGCCTGCGCCGGTTTCCCCGGTCAGGGCAATGAGTCCGACCGGCATCGTCAGGGTCGCGTGTCCGATGACTCCCAGGTCGGTGACGGACAGCTCGAGCAACATGGTTTGGTCTCGGTCCCTCGGGATCGTTGGCAGGGCGACCGCGTCAGCGGTCGGACAGTCCGAACTTCTCTTTCAGGATGCTATGGAAGTCGCGGTCGCCCCCCACCACGAACCGCGCTCGACGCGAGGATGCGGTACAGGTGACGGAGTCACCCGGCGCCAGGGTGGCGATGGGGCGACCATCGACGGCCACCAAGCCATCCCGATAACCGGCAACGGCAAGGCGGACCTCGCTCGAGGGCGCGAGCACCAGGGACCGATCGAACACCATGTGGGGCGCAACCGGCGTGATCAGCAAGGCCTCGAATTCGGGCTCCACGATCGGGCCTCCGGCCGACAGCGAATACGCAGTGCTGCCGGTGGGGGTCGAGACGATGACGCCATCGGCCAGATAGCGGGTGAAATGCCGGCCCGAGATCGATGCGTCAATGGTGAGCGAGCGAGTATTGGTCGAAGCGACCACTACCACCTCGTTGAGCGCGAACTCGGTGGTCGGCGACGACGATCCGCCGACTGACGATCGACTCGATTGATGCACGGTCACCTCGAGCAACATCCGCTCCTGGATCCGCGCCTTGCCGCCGAGCCAGGCGTCGAGCGTCGCTTCGAGATGTTCGGGATCGACCTCGGTCAGATATCCCAGTTGACCCGCGTTCACCCCTACCACCGGCACCTCGGCCTCGGCCGTGAGCTGCACCGCTCGGAGCATGGTGCCATCGCCGCCGAGGCTCAGACACAGATCAAGGCCTGCCCCGAAGGCATCGGCGCACACCGACTCGACCGAGCCGAGCAAGGAGCCGACGGACTCGATGTCCTCGTCGAGCACCCGCAGGGTGGCGTCGTGTGCGTTCGCCCAGGCCCATACCCTCTGGGCCAGATCCGCCACCTCGTCACGGTGATGATGCAGCACCATGCCCACCGAGAGTCGACCTGTGGTCATGCCACGGCCCCGATCGCAGCATCGATCCGAGCGTCGGTCGCGGTCGCAGTCTCGCCCAGGAACCCCGGGTCGCAATCGGTGAGGAAGTGACCGATGAATTCGACGTTCCCGGATGAACCGGTGATCGGTGACCGCATGACCCCCAGCATGGCAGCTCCAACAGAGCGCGCCGCAACTTCGACCTCGTGAATCACCCGCCGCCAGATCTCCGGGTCGGTGATCACGCCCTTGCCCTTGGACGCCTCCTGGCGTCCCGCCTCGAACTGCGGCTTGATCAGCAAGGCCATCGATGACCCGGGCCTGGTCACCGCAGTCAATGCCGGCAGGATCAGCCGAAGAGAGATGAACGACAGATCCCCCACGACCAGGTCGAAGGGCTCGAGATCGGGTTCGGTGGCAAGCACGCGGACATCGGTCTGCTCGCGAAGCTCGACCCGGTCGTGCGCACGCAGACGCTCGTGCAGTTGATGGGTTCCGACATCGACTGCGGTCACCGAGGCCGCACCGTGCTGCAGCAGACAATCGGTGAACCCGCCGGTCGACGAGCCGGCGTCCAGACAGCGCGCCCCTCGAGGATCGATGTCGAACTCCTCGAGTGCGGCCTCCAGCTTGGCTCCGGCCCGACTCACATAACGGGGTCGCGGTCCCAGAAGCCGCAGGGCCTCGCCGGTGCCCACCTGCCGGGCAGCCTTGTCAGCGACTGTTCCACTGACCAGCACCGACCCCTCAGCGATCAACTGTTGCGCCACCTCCCGGCTCGGTGCCAGCTTTCTTCTGACCAATTCGGCATCCAAACGGCGTCGGTTCGAGGCCATGAGCACTCACCCGAGCCGGTTGACCAGATCGGCCAGGTCAGCCGCGGTCACATCCGGATGGGGCTCGGTCGGGAGCTCTGAAGGCTGGGTCACACCACTGAAGACCAGCGCAAACCGGTAGCCCAGGGTGCGGGCGAACGCGCCGTCGGTATCAGCCCGATCCCCCACCATGATGCCTTCGCGGCCATGACGCTCCCAGACCAGCTCCGCCAGCGGTGACTCGGGCTTGCCGGCTACCACCGGATCGACCCCGGTGGAGGCACGAACCGCACCGACCAACGAGCCCGCCCCCGGATACAACCCACGCTCGGTGGGGTACGTACTGTCTGTGTTGGTCGCC
>JAHECQ010000250.1 GCA_024641625.1 Acidimicrobiales bacterium
TGGGGAACAGAGGGTTGGGAAACAGGGGGTTGAGAAACAGGGTGCGGCGCAGTCACCGCCAAAGCTTGCCATCCGGCCGCCGACTGGGCGCGAAAAAGGGTCGGGGGCTAGGGTCCGCCCATGGACTTCGACATCCCGCAGGACATCCAGCATCTCCTCGACCGACTCGACCAATTCATCATCGACGAGATCAAGCCACTCGAGCGTGAGAACGACAACATTCGGTTCTTCGACCATCGACGCGAGACGTCTCGCACCGACTGGGATCGGGACGGATGGCCCAACGAGGAGTGGGAGCAACTGCTGAAGGAAATGCGGCGTCGAGCCGATGCCGCAGGCTTCCTCCGTTATCACCTGCCCTCTCGATTCGGGGGCATGGACGGCAGCAACCTCGGCATGGCCATCGTCCGCGAGCACCTTGCCGCAAAAGGGCTCGGACTCCACAACGACCTCCAGAACGAGAACTCGATCGTCGGCAACTTCCCGACCGTGCTGATGATGGAGAAGTACGGGACCCCCGAGCAGCGCGACTACTGGATTCCACGGATGCTCGAGGGCGACTCACGAATCGGTTTCGGTCTCACCGAACCGCTCTATGGCACCGATGCCACCCGGATGGAGACCAACGCCTACCGAGACGGTGACGAATGGGTCATCAACGGCGCCAAGCGCTGGAACACCGGCATGCATGCCGCCACCCACGACTACATCTTCGCTCGCACCTCGGGGAACCCTGGCGAATCCGAGGGCATCACCTGCTTCATCGTGCCTGTCGACACCCCGGGCTTCTGCGTCGAGTTCATGTGGTGGACCTACAACATGCCCACCGATCACGCCGAGGTCAGCCTCACCGACGTACGGGTGAAAGACGGTGACATCCTGGGCGAGGAAGGCCGGGGTCTCCTCACCGCCCAACTGTTCGTGCACGAGAACCGCATCCGCCAGGCGGCCTCGAGCCTGGGCGCAGCCCAGTACTGCATCAACGAGTCGGTGAAGTACGCCAGGGAGCGCATGATGCGCGGTCGGCCGTTGGCCGCGAACCAGGCGATTCAGTGGCCGCTGATCGAGCTGCACACCGAGGCGGCCATGTTGCGCGAGCTCATTCGCAAGACTGCCTGGCAACTCGACAAGGGCATCGACCACGTACAGCTCTCGGACAAGGTTGCCATGTGCAACTATCGGGCCAATCGCCTGGTGGGTGAGGCGGCCGACCGCGCCATCCAAACCCATGGCGGTATCGGCTACAGCCGCCACATGCCCTTCGAGCACATCTTCCGCCATCACCGTCGATACCGGATCACCGAGGGCTCCGAGGAGATGCAGATGCGTCGAGTCGGCCAGTACCTGTTCGGTTTCGCCGGTATCGACGATCCTCGGTTCGATACGCCGTCCTTCGCCAGCCGCTTCAATTCACCCCAGAAGGGCGCCCCGGCGTCCTGGCTCGACTGAGATCCGAGGACTCACCAATCATGCGCATACTCGCCAGCGGACTCCGGTTCCCCGAAGGTCCCATCGCCATGCCGGACGGCTCGATTCTCCTCGTGGAGATCGAACGACGCACCCTCACCAAGGTGGACCCCGAAGGGAACGTGAGCGTGGTCGCCGACTGCGGGGGCGGCCCGAATGGGGCGGCGCTCGGCCCCGACGGAGCCGTCTATGTGTGCAACAACGGCGGCTTCTCGTGGCGAACCGTCGACGGCATGCTGCTACCCGGGATCCAAGCCGATGACTACGTCGGCGGATCGATTCAACGAGTCGACCTCGACACCGGCAAGGTCACGACGCTCTACACCGAGGCCGATGGTTGGCCCCTCAAAGGTCCGAACGACATCGTGTTCGATCGTCATGGCGGGTTCTACTTCACCGACCTCGGCAAGGGGCGCGAGCGCGAGTTGGATCGTGGGGCCATCTACTACGCCAAACCCGATGGCTCCGCAATCGTCACGGTGGCCCGACCGCTGATCACTCCGAACGGCGTCGGCCTCTCCCCCGACGAGGATCGGCTCTACTTCGCCGAGACGCTCACCGGTCGCGTCCGCTACTGGGAACTCGACGCTCCCGGTGTCATCGCCTCCCAGGGCCAGCCACTGACCTCCTCGTCGCCGACACCGTCGACGTTGCTCGGCATCCTCCCCAACGACAGCCGCTGCGACTCGCTGGCCATCGACAGCGAGGGCAACGTGTGTGTCGCCACCCTCGGCATGGGGGCCATCACTGCGTTCGCTCCCGACGGCTCGCTGCGCGCCCTGTTGGCTGTCCCCGGCGATCCGATGGTCACCAACATCTGTTTCGGGGGCGACGACCTTCGGACAGCATTCATCACCGCCTCGGCGTTCGGGACCCTCATCGCTCACGAATGGCACTGTCCCGGGTTGGAACTCAACTTCAGCGGTCGCTGATTCGTCGACAGCCCGTCGAGGGGAAACACCGGCTTGCTCAGATGAGACGAGCTCGGGTGAGGAAGGCAGTGTGGGCCACCATGCGATGGTCGGGACGCACGGCTTGACCCTCGACGTACCAACCACGATGGAGCACCTCGATGGTGCTGAACTGTGTGAACCTGCTGTCGGTGAGCGCGTCCCTCAGACGCTGAACCTGGGTGATCGATGGCGTGTAGGCGACCAGCACCCCGCCGGGGCGCAAGGTTGCACCGGCGTGTGGGACGACCTGCCATGGCTCTGGCAGATCGAGCATCACCCGATCGAAGTCCGAGTGGGAGAACGGGTCGTAGGCGCTCTGGAGATGGACGTCGTAGCGCTCGAGCGTCTCTGCGCCCAAGAAGGCGGCCACGTTCTTCTGGGCCCGCGAAGCGAAGTCCTCCCGGATCTCGTAGCCGGTGATGCTCACCCCGGCACGCAACAAGGCCATGGACAACGCGCCCGAGCCAAGTCCCGACTCGAACACCCGCTGCCCGGGCGCGATGTCCCCGAGCATGAGCATGGTCGACAGATCCTTCGGGTAGATGACCTGCGCGCCACGGGGCATCGAGAGAACGAACTCCTCGAGTGTCGGCCTGAACACGCGGAACTTCTGGCCGCGAATCGTCGCCACCTCACAGCCTTCGGGTTGCCCGATGATCTCGTCGTGGGCCAGGACGCCGGTATGTGATCCGAACTCGGCCCCGGGGGTGAGCGTGAGCAGATAGCGACGATTCTTGGAGTCGGTGATGAGAACCATGTCACCGGCCCTCAGCGCTTGGCCGACGGGCGCCGGACGAGGTTCGACGTCAGTCATGGTTCGTTCCAACCTACTTCTTCGATTTGCGACGGGTGAGGAACTCGACCGGTACCGGGCGAGCATCGGCCGTTCGTTCGATGAGACGGCAGAACGAGCACACCTCGCCACTTGCCGGTGAACCACAGCGAACGCACGGTTCCAGCGTCGACGCGTCGCGATCGGCATCGACGAAGCGGTCGACCGCCTGACGAAGGAATCGGAAATAGAAGTCGTGCTTCGTGCCCGGCGATTGCGCCTCGACCTCGTTCAACGCATCCTTGTAGCGAAGGTGCTTGTTCCCGGCTGCCATCGGGCACTCCTCGACCTGGTAGTCGATGCCTCGCAGGATGCAGTAGGCGGCGGTTTCGCGTTCGGTGAGCCGAACGAGCGGTTTCACCTTGCGGGGGAAGCCGTTGGCGGCACGAAGCGTGGGACGCTGACGCCCGAGATAATCGGTCTGCCACCGCAGCACGTTGCCGTAGAGGACCGCCGCTTCGTCGTCGAGGTTGTGGCCGGTGACGACGGCGTCGTAGCCGCCGGCACGCGCCGCGCCATCGAAGAGATGCCGCTTGGAGAGCCCACAGGCCGAACAGGGAACGCGGCGGGTCACCGCCGATGCGGTCGGAATGTCGAAACCATGCTCGGATCGGAGATCGATCTCGATCAGGTGCAGGTTGCGCTGTTCGGCGAAGGCTCTGGCGTACTCGCCCGAGACATCGGAGTACCCCCCGATCCCGAGTCCGATGTAGAGACCATCGGCCTGGTAGCCCAGCTCGAGCAGGAGATCCCAGACGGCCAGACTGTCCTTACCCCCGGAGACCGCCACCAGGAGTTGTTCGCCGGGAGCGGCCATCTCGAACTCGTCGATGGCTCGTTGCACCTGATCGCGGCAGTAGCGAAGGAAATGATCGCGGCAGAAGTTGGCGTTGTGCCGCCGGATGTCGATGACGGCCGGCTCCCGACAGACACGACACTTCACCGGGCTTCCGTTGCGCCGCCGCTGATGACCGGCCTGATCTCGATGACGTCGGTGTCGGTCAGGGTGGCATCGCCGGGAACGAGGGTTCCGTCGCGAATGATCAGCACCGACTCCCGATTGAGCTCGAGTTGGTTGAGGAGGCGCTGCACCGAGATCGGCCCGCGGAACTCCAGCTCACGATGAGGATTACGCAAGCGCACCTGCATGAGCGGAACTCAGCCTCGGCCCTTGGCCAACCGCTTGTCGGCCTTGCGCGCCCGCTTCATGTCCTTGTCCTGCTGCTTCTGCGTGACATCGAGGTGCTCGATGACGAAGCGGTCACCGGGCTTCAAGAGGAGATCGACCTTTTCCGGCTTGAGGCTGAACAGGCTGACGATCCGAAAGGGTGCCCCGAAACTCGACCTGAAGAACCGGTACCGGACCCCTCGCACATAACCACGAAAGGCGAAGCGAACATATCGGCGGAGCATCAGAGACGGCGGATCTGCAGGACGGTTCGTCTCCGCTTGCCTGCTCGTTGGCCCATGAGATAGATGATGAGCAGCAGCACAGCGGCACCGATCAGGCCTCCGAGCACGACCTTTTTCTTGCTGTCATCGGCGACGCGCTCGACCTGATCTTGAAGATCTCGGAACTTGGCTTCGATGTCCGCGGGTGCAATCTTGGCTGTCGGTATCGATTTGCTCACAGATTGATCCTCTTCCTCGCTCGGTTCATCAGCATCAGGATGCACGTCATGACGAACAGCAATGTCGCGACCGCTATCACGTACGGCAGCACCGACATGAAGCTACCGCCGGCGAAGGTGTCGCCGGTCTCGGTCTGAACCAGGCGCAGAACGCCAAGACCGAGGAACGTCGTCCCGAGGGCCAAGAGCAGTGCCCCGGCGATCCCGAAGGCAAGGTACGAAGCCAGAGACTTGAGTGGTTCGATCGTCTCCTGTTTCGCGTAGGCGACCAGCATGTGCTGGATCTCCTGTGCGTTCTCAAGGGGATTCGCCTTGGCCACGAAAGCTCCTTCTCGTTCGACGAAGCGCGATTCTAGGCGCGACGGGGGGCGAAACCCAGGGAGCGGGGACAGTCAGGGCATGCCCAGCCGGAATCGAAGGAGCTCGATCGCCTCGTCCAGGAGTTCGACAGCGAATGTCAAGCGCCGAACCGCGCCGGGCGATCGAAGAAGCTTCTGCTTGTCCATGGGCGACAACGGTGCACGCGTGGCAATCTGCATCGAGGCAATGGATGGATCACCGCTGAGGTCGATCGGGCCTTCATCGACCATGCCCAACCGAGCCGCAAGCTGCAGCGATTCGACCAGCCGACCGGTTGCCCGGGCGACCAGTTCCGGATCGACGTTCGCCGGAACGTCGGGCCACTCCTGGACGTCGGCCCGGGGAAAGGGGTCATCGGGGAGCCAACGCTCCACCCACATTCGCTGGACGCCGATGGCCAGGACCGCCAACCGGCCATCGTCGAACATCTGATACTCGAGGATTCGCGCGATGGTGCCGACCGAGGACCGAAGGTCTCCCCCACCCACTTCGCTCCCCCGCTTGATCAGCACGACCCCGAACGCCCCATCGCGATCGAGGACCTGCGCCATCATCTGTCGATAACGCGGTTCGAAGACATGGAGCGGGAGGAGCATCTCCGGGAAGAGAACCGAGCCCAGGGGGAAGAGGGGAAGTTCGCTCATGTGTTGCCTCCTATGGGCTCGAGGGACGCGGCGCCAACGTGTCGAGCGACGGACCCTCCGGATAGGCCGCCAACGCGTCGACCAACGGCACCTGCAACGCTCGCACCGCTTCGCTCTGACCGACGAGCTCGCCGTTCACGAGATAGGAGAACACCAGTTCGGTCTCGTCGTCGGCC
>JAHECQ010000251.1 GCA_024641625.1 Acidimicrobiales bacterium
GTACGGGTCGCATCGGGTGATCGATCGGTTGTCGCTCGAGGTCGAGTCGGGCAACTGGCTGGGGCTCATCGGGCCCAATGGCGCGGGGAAGTCGAGCCTCTTCAAGGCGGTACTCGGACTCGTCGACCACGATGGTGCGGTGTTGTTCGCCGGGCGGGCGCTGGCCGGGCGCGACCGCGCCCGCCACGTCGCCTACCTGCCCCAGCAGTTGATGCTTCCCGATGGGATGTCGGTTGCCGAGTACGTGTTGCTCGGCCGTACCGCGCACCTCGGCTGGCTCGAGCGAGAGAGTGAGGCCGACCGAGCGGCCGCTGCCGAGGCAATGGAGCGCCTCGACGTGGCCAAATTCGCCGAGCGCAACGTCGGCGACATGAGCGGTGGCGAATCGCAGCGGGTCGCGCTCGCTCGCGCCCTCACCCAGGATCCGCCATTGCTGTTGCTCGACGAGCCGACCAGCGCGCTCGACCTGGGTCACCAGATGGTCGTTCTCGAGCTCATCAGCGAACTCAAGACCGAGAAGAACCTCACGATCATCTCCGCCATGCACGATCTGACGGCCACCGGCCGCTTCGCCGATCGGCTGGTGCTGATGGATCAAGGTCGCATCGTGGCTGACGGAACGACAGACGAGGTGCTCACCCCCGAGTTGCTGGCCCCGGTCTACGGGGGCCCGGTGAGTACATTACGCGCTGCCGACGGCAGCCTGATCGTCGTGCCCGAACGAACCGACGGGGTCGGCCGAGAAGTCCGGAACCGATGAACCGACCCCGATCGATCAGAAACGAGCTTCCATGAGCGAGTCCGAGATTCCCAGCGAGTCACCCTTGAGCGAGGACGGTATGCGAGTGGCGAAGTCGCTCGTCCTGGTGAACACCGGGCACGGCAAGGGCAAGTCGACCGCCGCGTTCGGTACTGCGCTGCGTGCGTTGGCGCTGGGATGGCCCGTGGCGGTCGTTCAGTTCCTCAAGAGCGGAGACTGGCGCGTTGGCGAGGAGTCGATGCTCCGCAAGCTCGGTGTGGACTGGTTTGCCGAAGGCGACGGGTTCACCTGGGACTCCGAGAACCTCGATGAGTCCGCCGCGCTGGCCGGGGCGGCGTGGGAGAAGGCGAAGAGCCTGATCGATCACGGCGCACATCGCCTGATCATCCTCGATGAGATCAGCTATGCCCTGACCTGGAAGTGGGTCGATACCGACGATGTCGTCTCGGTGATCCAGCATCGTCCCGAGTTGGTGAACATCATCCTGACCGGCCGGGACATGGCCCCCGAGGTGATCGACATCGCCGACACGGTGACCGAGATGAGGCAGATCAAGCACGCATTCGAGCAGAAGATCGTGGCCAAGAAGGGCATCGACTACTGAACCGGATGTCGGCGCGCCCCCCCTCGGATCTCCGTCTCGTGCCGCAGCCGGCACCTACTCGGGGTCTGGACACGTCTTGGAGCGTTTGCGGGACAGGCCGATCGCCGTGGCCAGGAACCAGATCAGGCCGAAGAAGAAGATGGGTCCCCAGAATTCGGCGCTCCACCGCTGAGTGAACTCATATCCGAGCGCCCGGCCGAAGGCGACAGCGGCGAGCAGCGTGGTGGCCACCTGCACCTTGGCGTTGTAGGCGAACAGCCCGAGAGCCTCTCCGCAGTAGGCGACCGTCGCCGGGACGGACAACAGCCAGATGGCTGCAGGATCGATGCCATCGGGCCAGGGAAGACGGCCGGTCGAGGACAAGATGGCGATCACGAGCCCCAATGGGTAGAGGGCGGCGCATCGGCGACACACGTGGCGGCCCCCGATGGTGATGCACCGCTCGGCGTAGTCCTCGGGCCAGTGGTGAGCCAACCACATGTTTCGGCGTCCGATGATCGCTCGCTCACGTTGGGCGAGCGAGGCCAGTTTGGCGTCGAACATGGCCATGGCGGCGAGCTGCTTCGCGTCGGGGGTCGTGGCGGCCGGCGAGCGATCGCCTTCGGCATCGTTCGCGGCGTTGGTTGCGTCGGAGAGCACCTGGGTCCATCGGCCCATCGCGTCGGCATCTGAGGATTCCGGCGATGAAGCAGGTCAGCGGGCGGTGAGCAAGCCGTCCAGCCATCTGCGATGTTCCCCGGTCGTCATCGTGAACAGGTCACGGCCGGAACTGACGATCGAGGCCTCGAGGGCCTCGAGATCGGTCGGGGAGCATGCCGCCTCGGCCACGACGAGGTCGTGATGATCGCCGAGAAGCTCACCGAACTCTGCCAGCGCAACGAGCCGTGGGTCGTTCCTCGAGACGTTCGTGAGCAGCAGCTCGAGCTGATACTGCGACTGCTTGGCGGCTTTTCGACAGCGGTGAAGCGCCTCGGGTTCGAGTGACCGCGACGACTTCTTCCACCGCCGGCGCGCCGAACGGTGACTCTCGTTCGCGGCCCTCAAGATGTCCTCGGCGTCGAGTGACCCGACGTCGCAACGATCCAGGCGCAGGCGAACGCCGATGAGGATGGTCATCGACTGAGTCACCCAGGCGCGGACGAGCGGCGACATCGGCGGGGGCGCCACCCGTCGGCTGGTGCCCAGGGCGGTGGCCTTGAGTTGCCGAGCGACGTCCTTGTCCCGAATCGGTCCGAGGAGCCGGGCGGCATCGGCCAGCGCGGCGTCCTCGAGCCGCATCGACTTGGGATCGGCGGCAGCCAACAGCCCGAGCGTGGCGCGCGCCCGTTTGATCGACTTTCGTGCCTCATGCACCGCAATACCCGAATGTCGATCGACTGCACTGAGGTTGCGTACCGCCAGATCGAGCTGATCGATGAGCGCAGTCTTCACGAAGGCAACCAGCGGTCGCTCATCATGACGGCGACCGCTCATGTCAACGCCCCCGATCCTCCGACGTCATCGAGTGCTGCTGCAGGCTGTGACGGCCTCGGCCACATCCTGCTCGAACGCGTCGACCAATCCCACGACGTCGGACGTGCCGTCGCCAAGGTCTTCCAGCGTCTTGTCGAGCGAAGGGGGATTCTCGTCGGGTGTGCCATCGTCGTTCACGTAGAACTCGGTGTAGTCCGCGTTCTCACTGATGTCATCGGCCGCGCACTGCGCGACTTCAGGACTGAGGGCCGCGATGTCGACCAGCGCAGATGCGAGAGCGTCTGCGTCGGCCTTGGGCTTCGTCGAGCACGAAGCAAGGACGAGCGTCATCGCAACGAGGGCTGGCGTCAGACGGAGGCGGCGAATCACCGATTCATGCTACTGGCTCCGAGCCGGGCCGAGCCGTGGAGGCTCCAGCGCGCAGTCGAGGAGAGTTCAGTGTCGAGTCGAGGAGATGATGCCGGTGTCGAAGCCGGCGAGGTGAAGTCCTCCGGCGAACCGGGCGTGCTCGATCTTGAGGCAACGGTTCATCACCACGTCCAGTCCGGCCTCTTGGGCTATCCGAGCGGCCTCCTCGCTGACGATGCCCAACTGGAGCCACAGCGTCGAGGCGCCGATGGCCACTGCTTCACGGGCGATCTCAGGGCAGTCGTCGGGTCGACGGAAGACCTCGACGATGTCGGGAACCTCGGGTAGATCGGCGAGCGACGGATAGGTTCTGAAGCCCTTGATCTCGGTTTCGCGGGGATTGACGGGGTAGAGGCGATAGTCGCAGACCGACGACATGAGATAGGTCAGCACGAAGTTGGATGCCCTGGCCGGGCTGGACGAGGCGCCGACGATGGCGACGGACCTGGCGCGGTCAAGAATGCGTTTACGGTCGCTGGCCGCTGGTGGGGTCCACGTGTTCATGACGTGCTCGGTTCCGGGGAGGTCGGGCGAATCCTAGTCATCGGCCCAGTGCCTGATCCAGGTCCCAGAGGATGTCATCGAGATCCTCCAGGCCCACCGAGAGGCGAACCATGTCGGCGCCGACCCCGGCCGCCTCGAGCTGCTCGTCGGTGAGTTGCTGGTGGGTGGTCGACGCGGGGTGGATCACCAAGGTCCTGGCGTCGCCCACGTTGGCGAGGTGACTGACCATCACGAGACGTTCGATGAAGGCGCGACCTGCGTCACGTCCGCCCTTGACGCCGAAGGTGAAAATGGCCCCGGCGCCCTTCGGTAGGTACTTGTTCGCCATGGCGTGGTGCGGGGAGGAGGTCAAGCCTGCATAGGCGACCCAGTCAACGCGTGGGTCCGCCTCGAGCCAGGCGGCCACCGCTTTGGCGTTGGCCACATGGGCGTCCATGCGTTGGGGTAACGTCTCGAGCCCTTGCAGCAGGAGGAAGGCATTGAAGGGTGACAATGACGCACCGACATCACGGAGTTGTTCGGCTCGCAATGCCATGCAGAAGGCGTACTCACCGAAGTTGTCGTGCCACTGCAAGCCGTTGTAGGTCGGGACCGCCTCGGTGAAGCGGGGGAAGCGGCCCGAGCTCCAATCGAAGCGCCCGGCCTCACAGACGATGCCTCCGAGGCTCGTGCCGTGTCCGCCGATGAACTTCGTTGCGCTGTGGAGCACGATGTCGGCGCCGAATTCCATCGGCCGACACAGATAGGGCGTGGCGAAGGTGGCGTCGACCACCAGCGGGAGATCATGCGCCCGGGCCACGTCGGACAGCGCCTCGAGATCGGCGACCGCCCCACTCGGATTCCCGATGATCTCGGTGTAGAGCGCCTTGGTCTCGGGGCGGATGGCCCGAGCGAAGGCCTCGACGTCGGTATTGGGTACGAAGGTGGTCGAGACACCGAGACGACCGAGCGTGGTGGCCAACAAGGTGTAGGTGCCTCCGTACACACCGGACGCGGCCACGAAGTGATCGCCCGCTCCACCGAGTGTGGTGAGGGTGAGGAACTCCGCTGCTTGGCCACTGGAGCCGGCGACTGCCCCGATCGCTCCTTCGAGACTGGCCATTCGTTCCTCGAAGGCTGCCGTCGTCGGGTTGGACAGACGGGTGTAGATGGTGCCGAACTTCTGGAGAGCGAACAGGTCGGCGGCGTCCTGGGTGTCCTCGAAGACGAAGCTGGTGGACTGGTAGATGGGAACGGCACGAGCCCCGGTGGTGGGGTCGGGGGATCCGCCGGCATGCAGTGCGCGCGTTCGAAAGCCCCAGGAACGGTCGGTCATCAGTCCATCCTGCCATCACGGTGGGTCATTGAACATCCGGTGACCGCCGGCGCGGTCCGATCAGGCGCCGAGGACGACGAAGAAGGCCACGGCCATCAGTGCTCCGTTGCGCACCAGGGAACGGTGCGACACCGGCTGCTCCGAGCTGCCGCCGAAACAGCGACAATTCACGGTCACGCCGCGTCGGAGGACGTCGGCCAGCACGACGGTGAATCCGCCCAGCACGGCGAAGGCGACGAGCGCGCCCCAGACCGGCACGACCAGCAGTAGTCCGACGATGACGAGCTCGCCGGCGGGGACGATCCGCGCCAGCAAGTGTGGCGCCTGCAGTCCGAGCGACTCGAAACCTTCTGCGGTCTGGCTCTGCGAGCGAAGTTTCGAGCCGGCGGCCCATGTGAACACGACTGCCAGCGCCACTCGCGCCACGAGCACTGCCATCACGACCGCAACGTGGGGAGTGTCAGCCAGGTGAGGCTCATGGCAATCGGCTCGTCATCATCGGGTCCTGAACAATCGGGCGTTCATGGGACGGCGTGGATGGTACCCAGGGGTTGGTCGGTCTATCGTGTTGGTTTCGTCATGCGGGCAATGTTCGTCATGAGAAGGAAATGTTCGTCATGAGAAGGAAGGGCATGAGAAGGAAGTCTGTGGCCGGAGCGTCGTGATACCAGATCGCAACTCGAGGGTGCGCGGCCGAGCAGCCACATGCTTGGTGTCGTTGTTCCTGACGCTTGGCCTGGTGCTGGGGGCTGCTGCGCCCTCCGCAGCCCGAGATCTGTCGGCTCCCCGCCAGTCCGACCCAGCGAGGATCGCGGCTCAGTCGGTCCGGCCGGCCGTGATGACGGTGGAAACGGCGACGCCTGGGGTGCGGGATTCGATCGTGCGTCTCTATGGGGCGGTGTTCGCTCGTCAACCCGATCAGGGTGGGCTCGACTACTGGGTTGGTCGATACGTCACGTGGACGCCGCTCGAGACCATCGCCAG
>JAHECQ010000252.1 GCA_024641625.1 Acidimicrobiales bacterium
CTGCGAAACCCTGACCTCGAGCTCGGCCTTCAATTGAGCCTGCACCGTCCGTTGCGATTCCAGCTCAGCCACGAGTCCGGCCATGTCGCGCTCGAGTTGGCTGGCCTGGGCCACCGCCTGCTGAGCGGCTTCCTCGGCGACGGCTCGATCCTCGCGGACGCCCCGAAGGATCTCGAGCAAATCCCCGGTGTTGGCGTCGACGACCTTCAGCAGATTCGAACGACGAAGCGCCTCGCTCGGATCGCTCGAGCTGAGTACCGAGTCGCCGACCGCGGGGTTCGATGCGTCGAGGAAACCCTCGACCGCCAGCTGACCGATTCGAGTTCGCAGCGCTTCTCGTTCGGCGTCGGCCGCCTCGACCTGGGCCTGGGCTTCGGCGGCGACCGCGTTGGCCGCCTCGAGTCCGCGGCGCGCTTCAT
This sequence comes from Acidimicrobiales bacterium, assembly GCA_024641625.1. Lineage (GTDB taxonomy): Bacteria > Actinomycetota > Acidimicrobiia > Acidimicrobiales > SZUA-35 > JAHECQ01. The sequence continues at coordinate 420 of JAHECQ010000252.1, forward strand.
CGAGCTCGAAGATCTTCGCGTTGACGGCGTCGGTCATCGCAGCCAGGGCGGCCGCAACCGCCGCATCATCAGCCTTCGCCGCGTCGAGCGCCTTGGCGGCCTCTGCCTTCTGGTCCCGGAGCGCCTTGCGCTGCTGGCGTGCCTCGGCGGCCGACCGGGGTTTGTCCGCGGCCCATCCCGAGCTGGTCTGCAAGGCGCCGGGCACCGAGCCGCTGACCACGAGGCCCGCCACCAGCAACATGCCGAGCACGAGCTGTCGGGCGGACGAGACCGAACGATGAGGCATCGAACCCGACACTAGTGGTGCTCTGCCCACTGTCCGTGCATGGTCGACCGGTCGGGAATCGGCGACTCTCGACGCAACGGTGTTGTGACCCGACTCTGCGCGGTAGCTTCTGACCCGGGCGTTCCGAGACGCCCAGCCTGGACCCATCCCCGACAGGAGCAACCCATCGTGACGAACGACGCCGAGCGTGAGATCCTCGATTGGGCCACCTACGGCATCGCCGTTCGGGAGCTGGCCCTGCAGGTCGCCGACAGCGGATTCCAACCGGACATGATTCTTGCCATCGCCCGTGGCGGTCTCTTCGCTGCGGGTTCGCTCGGCTATGCCCTGTCGGTCAAGAATCTCTACGTCATGAACCTCGAGTTCTACAGCGGCGTGGATTCCCGACTCGAAGTTCCCGTGATGCTTCCGCCCTACATGGACAAGGTCGATCTCACCGACGCGAAGATCCTGGTGGCCGACGATGTCGCCGACACCGGCCACACCCTCAAGGCGGTGCATGAGTTCTGCCAGGACGTCGTCGCCGAATCGCGAACCGCGGTGCTCTACGAGAAGCCGCACTCCTCGGTGAAGTGCGACTACGTCTGGAAGCGCACCGACAAATGGATCAACTTCCCCTGGTCGACCGAGCAACCGCTGGTCGATCCCCAGGCCGGCAACGTCGTCTTCGACGCCTGATTCCCTCGCAGCGGCGAGTCGGCCACTCGACGTACTGGTCACCCTCGGTGGGAATCATTGGGCCTTTCGGGGGACATACGGGCAATTTGACCACTCCTTGCGTTCTTTGGGAATGAGGGCCTAGCCTGATCGCACGACAACTCCGTCGACTGGAAGGCCTCGCATGAAGCGCACCATCCTCATCCTGCTCGCCCTCGCCTCGTTGACTGTCGTCGTCGTCGTCGGCTTCCAGGCCGTCGAGATGGACGGCGCCCCGCGTCTGTTGGTCATTGCCGGCGCAGTCATTTTGCTGGTCGGCTCGATCGACGGCCTCAGGCGGCCATCGCTCGCGTCAGACGCCGGCGAAACAGGCGCCGGCGAAACAGGCGCCGGCGAGACCGACTCCAACGAGACCGACTCCAACGAGACCGTGACGTCAACCCCGGCCACGAGTACCGAGGCCGTCGCCGTCGAGGCCCACCGAGCTCCTGCGGCCGTAGTCGCAACCTCGAAGCCGGCGAGCACCGTCATCGGACTACGCGAGCCGACCACCACCATCGATCTCCGCGACGGCGCAAGCGCCGCATTGGTCCCCCGGGACGGCCTGGTCGATCAGCTCATCGCCGACGGCCTGCTGCGGGTGGTCGATGCGCCCATCTCCGACGATGAGGTCCACGCCATGGTGATGGTCGCAGTCATCCAGGGAGCGCTGCCCGAACTGCGACCTCGGCTTCGGGCTCTCAAGGGCGACGCGGCTCCGTCGCCGGCTCTCGCTGCGCTCGCGAGCTGAGGCCAGCTAGCGTGGATCGGTGCCCGACCCCGACACGCCCCAACCAGTAACGAACTCGGCGGATGACACCGCCGCGTTGAATAGCGCCGAACCGGACCGGTCCGGGCCGCTCGGGGTCGGCCCGCGGGTTTCGCGGACCGGCGCCTACGCCTTGGTCTTCTTCACCTCGGCGGCCGTCCTGGTCCTGGAGATCATCGCCGGTCGTCTGATGGCCCCGTACGTCGGCGTGTCACTCGAGACCTTCACCGGCGTGATCGGTACGATTCTCGCCGGTATCGCCGTCGGCAGTGCCATCGGTGGCCGGCTCGCCGACGCCGTGCCGCCCGAACGAGTCATCGGACCGACCCTTGTGCTCGGTGGCGTGCTGGCAGCCGTCTCGGTTCCGATCGTCGCCACCATCGGGCCCTCGATGGGCACCGATCCCCTGTCGATCGTCACCCTCGCCGCGTTCTCGTTTCTCGCCCCGACCACCGTTCTCAGCGCCATCAGCCCAATGGTGGCCAAGGTCCGCCTCGGCGACCTGGGCGACACCGGCAGAGTCGTCGGGTCGCTGTCGGCAGCGGGAACCTTCGGCGCCCTCGCCGGCACGTTCGTCACCGGCTTCGTGCTCGTCGCCGCCCTCCCGAGCCGGCCGACGGTCTTGGCGGTAGCGGCCGCCCTCATCCTCGCTGGCATCGTGCTCTCCCGCCGGTGGGGACGACAGTACGCGACGTCCGGCGCTCGGACAGACCGCGCATCGGCGGTCGGTGCGGCGCTGGCTGTCGGGCTGCTGGGCCTGAGCTCCCTGGCACCGGAGTACTGCGACGTCGAATCCGCGTACTCGTGCATTCGCGTCGTCCCGGATCCCGATCGCCCCAGCGGACGGAGTCTGTACCTGGCCAATCTCCGTAACTCCTACGTGGACCTCGACGACCCCACCTACCTCGATTTCCGCTACTTCCGTCTGGCGGCCGACGTCGCGGCGGGCCTACCCGATGGACCCCTCGACGCCCTTCACCTCGGAGGCGCGGGCTTCACCTTCCCTCGGTACATCGAAACCCTGCGACCCGGATCCGATCAACTCGTCCTGGAGATCGACGAGGCGCTGGTCGATGTCGCCCGGGACGAACTCGGGCTCGTCACCGGCCCGCAGCTCCGGGTGGGAATCGGCGACGCTCGCACTGCGATCGACGATCTCGCCGACGATTCGTTCGATCTGGTGGTCGGCGACGTGTTCTCGGGACTCTCGGTGCCGTGGCATCTCACCACCGCCGAGGTCATGGCCGAACTCGATCGCACGCTGCGACCGAACGGTCTGTTCCTGGCCAACATCATCGACGGTGGCAAGCGACGATTCCTGCGGGCCGAGCTGGCTACCCTGGCCACGACGTTCGACCACGTGGCCGTCGTCGTCCCGCCCCAGGGGGACACGACCGCGATCGCCAACTACGTCGTCATCGGATCCGACAGGCCGCTGCCCCGCTTCGACATCGACCCCGTCGATGGGCTGCTCTGGGAAGGTCGAGCGGTCGACGACTTGGTCGACGGAGCAGACGCGTTGACCGACGACTTCGCACCGGCCGACCAGTTGACGCGAAACTTCTGAACATCGACGACGATCCGGTCGTCGGATGAACCGGCAGGGGAACACCATGACCATCGAGACGCTCGCGTGGGGCTACGGACTGATCGAGGGTCCACGGGTCGATCGCGACAACAACCTCTTCTTCAGCGACGTGCACAACGGCGGCGTCTTCCGTCGCTCACCCGACGGCGAGATCACCGTCGCCATTCCCAAGCGGCGTGGCGTGGGGGGCATCGCGCTCCACGTCGATGGTGGCCTGGTCGTCGGCGGTCGCAACATCTGTCATGTGAAGGACGGCGAGACACGGGTGGTGTTCGACAACGGTGCTCCGGGCTTCAACGACCTCATGGCCGACAGCCAGGGCCGGGTCTACTGCGGCACCCTGCGCTCGAACCCCTTCGACGACCTCGACGCCGATCGGCCGACCGGTGAGTGCTATCGCCTCGAACTCGACGGCACAGCGACCGAGCTCTACGGCGGCGTGGCCCTGACCAACGGCATCGGCTTCTCGCCGGCGGGCGACCGCATCTATCACTCCGACACCGGCAACCATCACCTGATCTGCCACGACATCGTCGACGACCGGCTGGTCAATCGGCGTGCCTTGTTCGAACGGCCCTCGTTCTTCCCCGACGGACTCGCGGTCGATTCCGCCGGCACCATCTGGGTCGCCGACTACGGCCACCGATGTGTGCGGGCCATTTCGCCCACCGGCGACGAGCTGGGGACGATCGAGGTCCCGGCCAAGGAGGTCACCAGCGTGTGCTTCGGCGGAGCCGATCTGCGGGATCTGTACATCGTGACCGCCGACAACACCGACGACCCCTCCCGCAAGGGAACCATCTTCCGCACTCGGGCCGACGTCGCCGGCCTACCCAACAACTTCGCAGCGGTCTGAGCGGCACTGTCCGAGCGGCACTGTCCGAGCGGCACTGTCCGAGCGGCACTGTCCGAGCGGCACTGTCCGAGCGGCACTGTCTGCGTCTGGTGCGCCGAGTGGCATCTGTGCCAGTCGGTTTGGGAAACTGCGGGCATGAACCCCACCTATACGGCTGAGGCCGAATCCTTCCGCGCCAAGATCCAGACGTTTCTGAAGGAGAAGCTGCCGAAGGACTGGCAGGGAATGGGCGCACTCGGTCCCGATCAGCGCGCCGAATTCGTGGCCACCTGGCGCCCCACACTGGCCGAACACAACCTGCTGGCGGTTGCGTGGCCGGTCGAGTACGGCGGGTCCGGCTTGTCCCAGCTCGAACGCACCGTGCTCGCCGAGGAGTTCGCCAAGGCAGGGGTTCCCACCGGCGGCGACAACGACGGGTTCTCGATCGGCATGCTCGGTCACACCCTCATCGAATGGGGTACCGAGGAGCAGAAGCGCCACTATCTGCCCCGCATCCTCGATGGAACCGACGTGTGGTGCCAGGGCTACAGCGAACCGAACTCCGGTTCCGACCTGGCCTCACTCGCCACCAAGGCCACCCTCGACGGCGACGAATGGCAGATCAACGGACAGAAGATCTGGACCTCCTCGGGCCACAAGGCCAACTGGATCTTCGTGTTGTGCCGAACCGATCCGGAGGTGAAGAAGCAGGCAGGCATCTCGTTCCTGCTCTGCCCCCTCGATCAACAAGGGGTGGACGTCCGGCCGATCGTCAACGCCTCGCGCCACCATGATTTCAACGAGGTCTTCTTCACCGATGCCCGCACCGCCAAGGAGAATGTCATCGGCGGCGTCAACAACGGATGGGCCGTCGCCAACACTCTCCTGGCCTACGAGCGGGGCGACGACGCGACGGTCACCGGCATTCGTCACGGCGAGGAGCTCAACCGCCTCATCGCCGCGGCCCGGGGCAAGGGCAAGCTCGATGATCCACTCATCCGTCAACGCCTGGCCTGGTGCTATTCGAAGGTGCAGATCATGCGCTACCAGGGTCTGCGGGCGGTCACCAACGCGGTCAACGGCTACCACCAAGGCCCGGAGTCGTCGCTCAACAAGCTGCTCTGGTCGGAGTATCACCAGAAGCTCACCGAACTGGCCCTCGACATTCTCGGTGCCGACGCCCTCACCCCATCCGGGCGAGATGCCGCCAGCGGCGTCGGCTTCGACGATGTAGCCAGCCCCTACTCGTCTCAGGGCTGGGTCACCACCTTCATGGGCGCCCGCCCGGGCACCATCTACTCCGGTAGCTCGGAGATCCAGCGCAACATCGTCGGCGAACGCGTGCTCGGCTTGCCTCGTGAGCCCAGGAACGACACCGGCCCATGGAACGAGACCATTCGCAGCTGACCCACCGACACCTCGAACCAACCTCAAACCGTGTGCA
>JAHECQ010000253.1 GCA_024641625.1 Acidimicrobiales bacterium
GGCGCCGTACGGGGTCACCTGCTGAGCCAGTACAGCCTGTCCGAGTTCGACGGCCACCTCCGAGTTGCCACGACCGACGGCGATCCATGGGGAGGCTCGACCTCCTCGGAGAGCTTCATCACCGTGTTCGAGGAACGAGACGGCGAGCTCGCCCAGATCGGGCAGGTCGGAGGGCTCGGCAAATCCGAACAGATCTATGCCGTTCGCTTCCTCGGCCCGCAGGCCTTCGTGGTGACCTTCCGTCAGACCGACCCGCTGTATTCGGTCGATCTGAGCGACCCGACCGCACCCCGGGTCGTGGGCGAGCTGAAGATCCCCGGCTACTCCGCTTATCTCCATCCAGTGGGTGACGGCACGCTCATCGGCGTCGGGCAGGATGCATCCGAGCAAGGTACGACGCAAGGCACCCAGCTCTCGGTGTTCGACGTCAGGGACCCCGCCAATCCCCAGCGCGTCGCCCAGCTGTTGCTGGGCGAGAACACCTACAGCGCGGTCGAGGGAGACGCTCGTGCCTTCACCTGGTTACCCGATCGACGCGTGGCCCTCGTCCCGATCTCCTGGTGGGGCTGGAACGAGGAGACCCGGACCGACAACAACGGCAGCACCGCCGTCATCGTGCGAGTCAACGAGGACGGGACACTCACCGAACTCGGGCGAGTCGGCCACCCGGTCACCGAACAATGCGAGCAGGGCATCATCGTCGACGACGAGATCGGTCAGGACGATGAAACCCCGGAATCGGAGGCATCACGGCCCAGTGAGGTCAACCCCGACTACTGCTGGAGCTTCCAGCCGGAGATCCGCCGGACCGTCGTGGTCGGTCAGACGCTCTACACGGTCTCCGATGCCGGCGTGAAGGCCAATGCACTCGAAGGTCTCGCCGAAACGGCCTGGGTTCCCTTCGGCTGACCAGGCGCTTCGACTAGACGGTGATCGAATCGACCGAGACCACCCCGTCGACGGCCCGCAACGAGGCGAGCACCTGAGCGGGGATCTCGTCGTGAATGGCGAGCGCCATCACGGCCGTCTGGCCGGTGCGATCGCGACCGACATCCATGTCGTCGATGTTGATGCCGGCATCGCCCAGCACCGTGCCGACCTTGCCGATCATCCCCGGGCGGTTGTCATTGCGGATGACCAGCAACTGATCGGCCGGGGGGACATCGAGGTCGTGACCATCGATGCCCACGATCCGGGCCTCGTTGCGAAGACCGAGAAGCGTCGCTGCCACCGACCGACCGCCGCCGGAGATCTCCAGACGATTCACATAGTCATGGGCGGTGGGGCGGGCAACGGCATCGACGCTGACGTTGCGTTCGGCCAACAAGGAGGCGGCATTGACGTAGGACACCGGGTCGGCGGTCCCGACCGCCAAGATCCCCTTCACGGCCGAGAGCCGAGCAAGGCTGTTGTCCACGCCGCCGATCTCGCCCTCGAACACGATCTCGATCTTGTCGGGAAGGTCGCCGACCAACGAGGCATAGATCGATCCGAGCTGCTCGGCCAGCGGGAGGAAGGGCCGTAGGGTGCCCGCCACCTCCGCCGCATCGATGTTGACGGCAAAGGGAACGAAATCGCCGGCGAGCGCAAGGTTGATCTGCTCGGCAATGGTGACCCCGGCCTTGTCCTGCGCCTCGTGAGTGGAGGCACCGAGGTGCGGCGTGACCACCACGGTCGGCAGGGTGAACAGGGGCGAATCGGTGCAAGGCTCCGACTTGAAGACATCGAGACCGGCGCCGCCCGCCTTCCCCGACACCAAGGCGTCGTAGAGGGCGGCCTCGTCGACGATGCCACCGCGAGCCACGTTGATGACCCGAACACCATCTTTGGCCTTGGACAGGAAATCGGCTCCGATCAGGCCAACGGTCTCGGGCGTTCGGGCAACGTGGACCGTCACGATGTCGGATCGTGCGGCCAGGGTGTCGAGATCGACCAGCTCGACCGACAGCTGCCGTGCCCTGTCATCGGAGATGAAGGGGTCGTAGGCGATGAGCTTCATGCCGAAGGCCAGGGCCCGCTGGGCCACGAGCTTCCCGATTCGCCCGAGACCGATGATCCCGAGGGTCTTGTCGTGGAGTTCTACACCCGTCCAGCGAGAGCGCTCCCAGCGCCCGGCCTTGAGCGCGGCATCAGCCTGGGCGGTGTTCCGGGCGCAGGCCAGAATGAGGGCCATGGTCTGTTCGGCGGCCGACACCACGTTCGAGGTCGGGGCGTTGACCACCATGACGCCCCGTTTGGTGGCGGCGTCCACATCGACGTTGTCGAGCCCGACGCCGGCCCGCCCAACCACCATGAGGTCCGGGGCACCGATCAAGACATCCTCGGTCACCTCGGTCGCGGAACGGATGATGAGGGCCCGCGCACCCTCGAGCGCTTGGCGCAACTCGGTCGGGCTCAGATCGAGCCGGACGTCGACCTCGTGGCCTGCGGCGCGTAACTGGTCGAGGCCGTTTTCGGCAATCTCTTCGGTGACGAGAACACGAGCCTGAGTGGTCATGGGCAAAAGCATGCCCGGGAACCTGATCGCTGCCTCCGCCCTAGGCTGATTCGGTGACATCTGTGACGAGTTTCTCCGTCGGCATCGTCGGAGCGGGCCTCTGCGGCCTGATGGCGGCCGAACAACTGGCGACATCGGGGCACCGGGTCCTGGTCGTTGATCGAGGCGGCTCGCCCGGCGGACGACTGGCCACTCGCCGAAGCGGCAGCGCGGTCTTCGATCACGGCGCACAGTTCTTCACCGTACGCAGCGAACGCTTCCGGGCCGATGTGGACGCATGGCTCGAGGCAGGCGTGGTCGCCGAATGGTGCCAGGGCTTCGAGGAGATCGACGGCTATCCCCGCTACCGGGCCGAGGGGGGCATGGCGAATCTCGCCCGACACCTGGCTGATCGGGCGACTCGGGCCGGCGCAACCATCGTGACCAAGGTCACCACCACGGCCGTGATTCCTGGCGCCGATGGCTGGACGCTCAACCACGACCATTGGGTACGCGAACCCGACGACGTCGACGCAATCCTGCTCACCGCGCCCGTTCCCGAGTCGTTGCAGCTCTTGCGAGCCGGAGGAGTCAAACTCTCGGACGCGTCGCTCGACGACCTCCGCTATCACCGGTGTCTGGCCCTCATGGTCACAACCGGGGCATCGCCGACGCTTCCGGCCACCGGTGCCATGCAACAACCCGATGACCCAACCTTCAGTTTCGTGGCCGACAACGCGGTCAAAGGCATCTCCCCCGTCACTGCGCTCACCTTCCACACGTCGCATGCACTCTCGGCCGACTTGTGGGACCTGTCCGACGAGGACATCAGGCGTCGGCTGGCACCGGCGGCGGCCGAGGCCGTCGGTCTCACCGCCGATGATTTCGACCGGGTGCAGCTCAAGAAGTGGAAATACACCGGGCCGGTGACACCGTGGCCCGACCGGTATGCCATCGCGACCGAGCACCCGCGACCCGCCGTCCTGGGCGGAGACGCCTTCGGCGGACCGAAGATCGAGGGTGCCGTTCTCTCCGGGCTCGCTGCCGCCGAGGCCCTCACTGGTCTCCTCGCCTGAGCACCGATCACCGGCCCGAACGCCGGTCAGCCGCCCGGTCGGCGGCCTGATCGACTCCGGCGGCTGCCGGGGCGAGGTCACCCTCGGTCCGGCCCTCGAGTTCGATATCGGTCACCCGATGACGCTAGAACATCCAGGCATGACCGCCCCCCGAGGCATCGCGAGACAGTGGTTCGGCACCGGAGGGGGTGCACCGATCATCCTGCTGCACGAAGGGCTCGGCTCGGTCTCGACCTGGGGTCCCTTCCCCCGACAGCTCAGCGAGGCGACCGGCCGGCGGGTGCTGACGTTCGATCGTCGCGGGTATGGCCGTTCAATGCCTCACCGAGGACCATGGTCGGTCGATTTCATGCATCGAGAAGCTCGCGAACTGGCGCTCCTGCTCGCCGAGGAGGACATCGACTCCTTCGTGCTGGTCGGCCACAGCGACGGGGCCACCATCGCGCTGCTGTTCCCCCACGAGCTCCCCTGCGGACCGGTGCCCCTCGGGATCGTGTCGATCTCGGCCCATGTGTTCGTCGAGGATCGCTGTGTCGTGGCCATCGAGGAGATGAAGCGCGCCTACCACACCAAGCTCGCCCATCGACTCGCTCGTCATCATCACGACGCCGACGCAGTCTTCGAGGCCTGGTCGGAGATCTGGACGTCGAACCGCTTCCGTTCATGGACCATCGACGCCGAACTCTCGTCGGTCACCTGCCCAGTGCTGGCGATGCAAGGGCTGGAGGACACCTTTGCCACCGGTGAACAACTCGAGCGCATCGCCGCGGCGGTGTTGGGCCCGGTCGAACTCCTGGAGGTACCGGGCGCTGACCATTGGCCCCACCGCGAAGCCACCGAGCTCGTCCTCGCAGCAATCGAAAGGTTCTGTCGTCCCCTCGGTTAGCGTTGCCCGGTGACCTCGGTTCCCCCCACCGAGCAGGTCAGCACCCGCGCCTGGCAGGCTTTGGCCGTCGGCGCCGCGGGTTATGTTCTGTTCGGCTTCAACTCGACCGCCACGAACCTTGCCTTCAGTGCAATCGGCGACGAGTTCACCTCGGCCAGCGAGGGCACATTGTCCTGGGTGGCGTCGGGCTACTTCGTTGCCTCCGCCGCATTCCTGCCGCTCGGAGGGCGACTGGCCGATCGCCTGGGGCGGCGCAAGGTGTTCCAGGCCGGCATGGCCGGCTTCTGCCTCTCGGCGGTGTTGTCGGCCATTGCCCCCACGATTTGGCTGCTCATCGCCGCCCGGGTCCTCCAGGCCGTCTCGGGCGCCATGGTGATCCCGGCATCACTGTCGATGATCCTCCCCGAATTTCCATCGTCTCGACGCTCGACCGCGGTGGCCACCTGGGCCGCCGCAGGACCACTGTCGGCGGCGATTGCCCCCTCCGTCGCCTCGGGGCTGCTGGCGGCCACCAGTTGGCGCTGGGTCTATGCCATCAGTGCGCCAGTGGCCGCCGTCACCCTGCTCGCCAGCTGGTTCGTCGTTCGCGAATCCGTCGGCGAACAGAACGAGAGCCGCCTCGACATCGGCGGCACTGCGCTCGCGGTGTCGGCGATCTCTCTGCTCATCGTCGGTATCAGTCAGGGCACGAGCTGGGGATGGACCAGCATGGCCACCCTGCTCGTCATCGCCGAATCGATCGGACTGGCGATCATCTTCATCATCCGATCGAACAACCACCCCGCCCCACTGCTGAACCTCCGGTTGATGCGCATCCCGGCAGTGGCCGTGGTGAACCTGGCCAACCTGTTCATCTCGATCACCTCGCAATCGATCTGGCTGGTGTGGCCGTTGTACCTCGATCGCATCTGGCAGTTCCCGCGCTCCAAGGTGGGCCTGGCCATCACCATCGGCCCACTGTTCGCCGGGCCGGCCACCATCCTCGGCGGGCGGATCGCAGACAAGTACGGCCAGCGCTGGCTGATGATCGGCGGGTCGGCCATCAGTACGTGTGCCATCACCTACAGCGTCTTCAGTCTTGGGGCCGAGCCCAACTACTGGCTCGGCATGGCCCCGGTGATCGCCGGCTTCGGCTTCGGCTGGGGCCTATCGCACCCCCAGATGAACAGCTATGCCCTCAACCATGTGCCCCCGGACAACTTCGGCGAGACCAATGCGGCCTTCAACACCATTCGAAACATCGCCGCTGCCATCGGCACTGCAGGAGCCATCGCCATCGTCGGCCAGAAGGATCGGCCCGACGCCCTGGCGGCCTTCAGCCGGGCCAACGCCTTCTTCGCCCTCTGGGTCGGTCTGGCGTTCACCACCCTCGCCATCGGCACCTGGCGTCTCGAGCACGCTCGGCGGGGCTCGCCACTCGAGGACTATTGACGGAGCAAGCCGATCTCGTGGGCCGCACGCGAGAGTTCGTCGCGGTAGCGAGGCTCGGCGATGGCGATCAGCGCGGTGGCTCGCTCGGCCACCGTGCGACCTCGGAGCTCGGCCACGCCGTACTCGGTG
>JAHECQ010000254.1 GCA_024641625.1 Acidimicrobiales bacterium
CCTACGCTCCTCACCGTCGGCGGCACCTACGTCGAGGACGTGCCTCACCCCGACGCCCTCGTCGCCACCTTCGTACGTTCGGTGATGGCTCACGCCAATCTGACGAGCATCGACACCTCCGCTGCCAAGTCGGCCGAAGGGGTGGTCGAGGTGTTCACCGCCGCCGATCTCGGCTTCGAGCTCCGCTCCCCCGTCATGGCAGCCTTCAACCAGGACATGAAGCGCCGCTGGCTGACCTCCGACACGGTCCGGTACGTAGGCGAGCCCGTTGCCGTCGTCGTCTCCCACACCCGCGAACAGGGCGCCGACGCAGCCGAACTCGTCACCATCGACTACGAGCCGCTTCCGGTGGTCATCGGCCCTGTCGCCTCGCTCAGGAACAAGCAGCTGCTCTTCCCGGATGCAGGCACCAACGTCGCGTTCGAAATCCCCAAGACCGACACCACGATTCCCTTCGGACGATGTGACATCACGGTCTCGCTGACCTTCGTCAACCAACGGCTGGCGCCCTGCCCGCTCGAGCCGCGCGCCGCACTCGCGATGTGGGAGCACGGCCGCCTCACCCAATGGTCATCGACCCAGAACGCGCATGGCACGCGCGACCGGTTGGCCGATGCCCTCGGGCTGGACAAGGCCGACGTTCGCGTGATCGCCCCGGACGTCGGCGGTGGGTTCGGCGCCAAGAACGGCGCCTACACCGAGGACATCGTCGTGGCGCAGCTGGCCCGCCGCCTCGAACGTCCGGTGCGTTGGGCCGCCACCAGGTCCGAGGACATGCTCGGCATCGCCCATGGTCGAGCCCAGGTCTTCGAAGCCACCATCGGCGGCACCAAGGAGGGCCGTATCGAGTGCTACCAACTGCGCGTCGCCCAAGACGGCGGCGCCTATCCCGAGATCGGCTGCATGTTGCCGTTCATGACCCACCTCATGACGTCGGGCGTCTATGACATCGAGCACGTCAGCTATCAGGCCGAGTCGATCGTCACCAACACCGTGCCGGTGGGGGCCTATCGGGGTGCCGGTCGGCCCGAGGCCGCGGCGGCCATCGAGCGCATGGTCGATGTCTTCGCTGCGGAGTGCGGCATCGATCCGGCGGAGATCCGTCGGCGCAACTTCCTCTCCCCCGACGCGTTTCCGCTGACCACCCCGACCGGTGCCACGATGGACACCGGCGAGTACGCCAAAGCGCTCGAACTTGCCCTCCAAGCGGCCGCCTACCCCGAGTTGCGAGCAGAACAGGCGAGGCGCCGAGCTTCCGACCATCCGAAACTGCTGGGGATCGGTCTGTCCACCTACGTCGAGATCACCAATCCGACGCAGGTGGGCGAATGGGGCAGTATCGAGATCCGACCGGATGGCTCGGCCCTCCTGCTGACCGGGCAATCGCCACATGGCCAGGGTCACTACACGACGTTCGCCCAGCTGGCGAGCGAGCTCACCGGCATCCCCATCGAGCGCATCGAGGTCCGACACGGCGACACCGACCTCATCCCGCGCGGGTCGGGCACCGGCGGATCGAAGGCCGTCCAGCTCGGCGGTACCGCCATCTGGCAGGCGACCGAGCAGGTGGTCGCCGATGCGCGTCACCTCGCAGCCGAGCTCCTCGAAGCCAACCCGGCCGACATCGTGCTCGACACCGGTAGCCAAATGTTCTCGGTGGCCGGCACCCCCTCCATCGCCCGGACATGGGCCGATCTGGCGGCTCACGCAACGGCCGGGGGCCGCTCACTGGCAGCCGAGATCGATTTCAAGCCGGCCGGTGCGACCTTTCCCTTCGGCGCCCACGTGTCGGTCGTCGAAGTCGACAGCGAGACCGGTGAGGTCACCATCTTGCGCCACATCGCCTGCGATGACGCCGGCACGCTCATCAACCCCCTGCTCGTCGATGGCCAGGTGCACGGAGGGCTGGCGCAAGGCATCGCCCAGGCACTGCTGGAGGAGGTCCGTTACGACCTCCATGGCAATCCGCAGACCACGAACTTCATGGACTACGCGGTCATCTCGGCCACCGAGCTGCCCGCATTCGAGCGGATCGAGATGCAGACCCCCACGCCCCTCAATCCCCTCGGGGCCAAAGGCATCGGCGAGTCGGGGACCATCGGCTCGACGCCGGCAGTCCAGAACGCGGTCGTCGACGCGTTGTCGCACCTCGGCGTTCGCCACGTCGACCTCCCGGTCAAGCCCGAGCGGGTGTGGGAGGCCCTCCGCCGCTCTCGGTGAGTCTCCCGCCCTTCCAGCACTTGCACCGCTGACGGAAGGGTCGAGCGACTGTGGTTGGGCTAGTCTCGGCCACCATGCAGCTCGGAATGATGATCAACTACACCGGTGGGTTCCACGAGACCGTCGACCAAATCGTCGACCTCGAGAAGGCCGGCCTCGATGTCCTGTGGATCCCTGAAGCGTACAGTTTCGACGCGGTCAGCCAGGTGGGCTATCTGGCGGCCCGCACCAGCCGCCTGAAGATCGGCACCGGCATCCTGAACGTCTACTCCCGTTCTGCGGCCGCCATGGCCCAGACGGCCGCAGGCTGCGACTACGTCAGCCAGGGCCGGTTCATTCTGGGTCTCGGGGCCAGCGGGCCACAGGTCATCGAGGGCTTCCACGGCATTCCGTACGAGAAGCCGATGGCCCGGATCAAGGACTACATCGAGGTCTGCCGCTTGGCCATGCGCCGCGAGCCGCTGGTCTACGAAGGACCGACGGTCCAGATCCCGCTTCCCGCAGGTCAGGGAACCGGGCTGGCCAAGCCACTCAAGCTCATCAATCACCCGGTTCGCTCAGAGGTCCCGATCTTCTGGGCCTCACTCATGCCGCTGTCGGTTCGCGAGACTGCCCGGTCGGCCGATGGGTGGCTTCCGGTGTTCTTCGTCCCCGACGCCTTCGGACAGGTATGGGGTGACGATCTCAAGCGAGGCACCGCCGAACGCGACGAGACCCTGGGCAAGCTGGAAATCTCGGCTGGTGCCACCGTCGCCATCGGCGACGAGTACGCCGGTGCCGGCGCCGACCCGATCCTCGACCGAAGCCGTCCGAACACCGCCCTCTACTGGGGCGGCATGGGGGCGCGCGACAAGAACTTCTACAACGACATCGCCAAGAAGTACGGCTACGAGGCCGAAGCCATCGAGATCCAGGATCTGTACCTCGATGGCCACAAGGCCGAAGCGGCGGCCGCCGTACCCCGGGACTTCCTCGAGAAGTCGAATCTTGTCGGCCCCGCCTCCCAGGTCAGGGAGCGCCTCGGCGCCTGGAAGGAAGCCGGGGTCACGATCCTCAACGTCTCTCCCATCGGGCCGAACCCGGTCAAGACGATGGAGACCCTGCGCCAGCTCCTCGAGGACGCGTGATCCGATGATCGATCCAGCCTGGCTCGCTCCGACCTGGTTCCTCGACGCCGACTCCGAACGCGTCGGCGACTACGCCGCCGATGCAGCCGGCGACCTGTCCGACCCTGTCGAGGTGGCCATCGCCCTGTTCCACCAGGTGCGCGACGGCATCCGATACGACCCCTACAACACCGACCACGCTCCGGAGGCCTTCCGCGCTTCGACCATCGTGGGTTCCGAAGCCAATTGGTGTGTCCCCAAGTCGGTACTGTTGGCCGCGGCGGCCCGCAACCGGGGTATCCCTGCCCGACTCGGCTTTGCCGACGTACGCAACCATCTCACGAGCAAGAAGTTGGCCGAGCAGATGGGCACCGACATCTTCATGTGGCACGGCTACGCTCAGCTGCTGCTGAACGGACGTTGGTTCAAGTTGTCGTCGGCCTTCAACATCGAACTCTGCCAGAAGTTCGGTGTGAAGGTGCTGGAGTTCGACGGAACTGCCGATGCCCTGATGCACCCGTTCGATCAGGCGGGAAATCGACACATGGAATATGTCCGTGAACGAGGGTCGTTCGACGATCTTCCACTCGATCAGATCCAGGCGGACTTCGCCGAGTTCTACCCGCAGTTCCAGGCGGCAGGTCCGAGCAGCGCCACCGAGGCCGGCGACACCGAGTTCTCTCCCTGAGGCCCGCGCGGGTCGCCCCGCCAAGGGACAGTCAGAATTTTCGGGCGAGCAGGAGCCCGAAGTCGGCTCGATCGTCGGTCCACAACTGGTCGACCCCGAGGCCGACGTCTGCCAGCTCGGCGGCGAGACGCTCGGGCCGGAACTTCGTCGAGATCTCGACACGGATCTCCTCGCCCGCGGCGAACTCGACCTCGAGGTCCAGTGCCCGGAGGCGAGTCGTCTGCGGTTCGTCGGTGCGGAGCCGCATATCGACTCGTTCCTCGCGTCCGTCCCAGAACGGAACGTAGTCGAAGCATTCGAGGTCGAAGTCGGCATCGAAGGCAGCGTTGACCACGGCCAGCACGTTCTTGATGAACGCGTCGGTGACCTTCGCCCGATCGTTGTACGCGTCGAGAATGCGACCGACGGGTTTCATCAAGTCGATGCCGAGCAGCAGCCACTCCCCCGACTCCAGCGAGTCGGCCACCGCTCCGAGAAATGCTCGACGCTCTTCGGCGTAGAAGTTACCGATGGTTCCGCCGAGGAAGGCCACCAATCGATCGGGGCCCGCCGGCAGGTGTGGGAGATGACGAGTGAAGTCACCGACGACCGCCTTGATCTCGAGTCCGTCGTAGCGCTTCGCCAGTCGATCGGCTGCCTCGATGAGGGTGGCCTCGCTCACGTCGAAGGGAACGAAGCGACGCAACTGCCCGGTGGCTCGAAAGGCATCGAGCAGCGTCCGGGTCTTGTCGCTCGTTCCCGATCCCAGTTCGACCACCGTGGTCGCCCCGGTCCGCCGGGCAATCTCCCCCGACCGGGCGGCCAGGATCGATCGCTCCGCCTCGGTCGGGTAGTACTCGGGCAGCCGGGTGATGCGGTCGAAGAGTTCCGAGCCCCGGTCGTCGTACAACCACATGGGGGGAAGCACCTTGGGAGTCATGGTGAACGCGCGGGTGATGTCGTCGCGCATCGCACCGTCGGCCCAACCCGGGGGAAGGTGGGTATCGACCGAAACGGATGGGCTCATGGCGGTTCCTCGAGTTCCTGTTGGGGCTCAGATGTCGGTAGCCAGGCGCACGCCCGACAAGTGCCACCGGGTGTGAGGGTGGAAGAAGTTCCGATAGGTCGAACGGGCGTGGCCACGGGGAGTGAAGGCACACGAGCCACGAAGGACCATGGTGTTGATCATGAACTTACCGTTGTACTCCCCAATGGCACCCTCGGGCGGTCGGAAGCCGGGATAGGGCCGATAGGCCGATTCGGTCCACTGCCAACAGTGGCCATACAGCTGCCTCAGGTCTCCGGTAGCGGACCCGGCGCTTCGCGGATGCAGCCCCACCGAGTCGGGCACCGGCGCTGATCGGGCTGCGTGCTCCCACTCGAACTCGGTAGGGAGGCGGCACCCGGCCCAGGTGGCGTAGGCATCGGCCTCGTAGAACGACACGTGGCAGACGGGCTCGTCGAAGGCCACCGGTCGGGTGCCCTCGAGGGTGTGCAGTCGCCATTCGCCATCGGACTCGCAACGCCAGTACGACGGAGCCGTCCACGGCGCTGACTGTCGAGCGTGCCAACCATCGGACAGCCAGAGTTCAGGTCGCTCGTACCCACCGTCGGCCATGAACTCGAGCCACTCGCCGCAGGTGATGAGCCGGTCAGCCAGACGGAACGGGCGCAGGAAGGTCTGATGGCGGGGTCCTTCGTTGTCGAAACCGAAGCCGACGTTCGGCTCGTGACCGATGCCCACCAGACCACCGTCGAAGTCCACCCAACCCAACGGACCGCCGGACACTGTCGGTTGCGCTCCCTCACTCCGATAGCACGGCTCGAGCGGATTGAGCGACAACATGTGCTTGACGTCCATCAACAGCAACTCCTGGTGCTGTTGCTCGTGATGCAACC
>JAHECQ010000255.1 GCA_024641625.1 Acidimicrobiales bacterium
CGGAAGGCGGGGCGCCAGCTTGAAGTCCGTGCCCTTGGTCCAGGCCACAGGGATCATGGCGATCTGCGTCATCCCCTCGGGGATCCCGAGCAACTCGGCCAGCTCATCCTGTCGGTCGAGGATCGCGGTCGTCCACGCCGAGCCCAGGCCCCGTGCCCTGAGTGCAACCGAGAAACTCCACACGGCCTGGATGACCGAGTCGAAGAGGCCCGGACGGCCGCTGCCGTCGTGCACCCCGATGATGGTGGGAATCACGATCACCGGCACCTCGGCAAGGTGCTCGGCCAAGTAGGCCGCCGATTGCATCACCTGCTCCTGCGGATGACCGGTGCCGGCGAGCTTGTCGCGCGACTCGATCATCCATCGACCGGCCGCATCCAGGTAGATCTCGGCGAGCCGCTGTTTGAGCGCAGGGTCGCGTACGATGATCCACCGACGGCTGCCCTGGTTGCCTCCCGACGGTGCCTGCTCGGCGATGTCGATGCAGTCGAGGAGGACCTGATGGTCGACCGGTCTGTCGAGGTCGAGGCGGCGGCGAACCGCGCGGGTGGTCATGAGCGCTTGGTCGACCGACGCGACGTCGATGTTCATCAGGCTTCCTTTCGATCCGCGGTGGACTCGGGCGGATCCGTCATCGAGGCCGGAACCCCAATCGACCGGCACCCCAATCGAGTAGTCCCGAGGCTTGCGTGGCAACGCACCCTAGACACCGGGCGAGAGCAGGTCCATTCACCGGACTCACACCCGAACGCCGCCCCGACGACGGCTCTCTGCGTCAGTCCGACGGACCGGCCTTCGCCGGTTCGGGCCTCGGTCCGACCATCGAGACCACCCGAGCGACTGCGCTCTCGTACCAGTCCTCGAACGACAGTGTCTGCGCCGCAGCCACACCGGCAATGGCATCGGCGCCGACCGGATGATGGAGCAGTGGGCGCTCTTGGGAGGCCACCGCCACGATCTCCTCGGCGACCCTCGATGCCGGGATGGCTTGCGCGGCAGCACCGGCGAGGAAGAAGCGCCGCACCCACGCCTCATCCTCGGAGTAGGGAGACGGGGGCGGAGGATCCTCGTAGCCGCCGCGATCGAAGATGTTGGTGGCCACGAACCCTGGTTCGACGAGCGCCACTCGCACACCGAAGGGCTCGAGCTCCCATACGAGCGCCTCGCTGAGGGCACGCAGTGCGTGCTTGGATCCCTGGTAGAAGGCGTGATAGCCGCGTGCGGGAGTTCGACCACCAACCGTCGAGACGTTGATGATGATGCCGGCCCTCTTGGCGCGCATGGCGGGAAGCACCGCCCGCACGACCCGCATGGCCCCCCAATAGTTGGTTTCGAACTGCCGGCGGGCCAGATCCATGGCGATCGTCTCGACCGGTCCCGACAGGGAGATTCCGGCGTTGTTCACCACGACGTCGAAGGCGGGTCGACCCTCGAGGGCCAGGGCGACCGATGCGTCGTCGGAGACGTCGAGCGTGATCGACTCGGCCCCGGCGATCGGCTGCGATGTCGCTGGGTCGCGCATCCCGGCGACCACGGCCGCTCCGGCGTGCACGAACGCCTCGGCGGTCGCTCGACCGATGCCGCTTCCTGCTCCGGTGACCAACACGTTTCGCATGACACGACCTTACCTGTGGACCCGATCGGCGTCGGCACGGTCGTCCGTCCGACCGTTGTTCTCGACCGGCGAACTACCGATCGCCGTCCGAGGCATCGAAGCCGACGACCTTGCCCCGGTTGATACTCACCCAGTCACGAGCTTCGAGGTAGGGACGGAAGGTCTCGGCGATGGCCTGCTCGTCCCGTTTCGTCTTCGGACGCTGGATCTCGTACAGCTGGGGAAATTCCGTCCAAGCGAGCACGGCATCCCACAACCGGAGCGCGGCGTCACCCGTGGGCGGGTCGAGCAGCACCGGGCCGAACAGGCGCTGACCGTCCGGGAAGATCAGGGTCGGCACACCGAAGCCCCCTCCGTCGATGACCCGCTGATGCTCCGCCTTGATCTCGTCGTGGGTGGAGGCATCGGCGATGGAGGCATCGACGAGTGCCGGATCGGCGCCGATCTGCTCGAGGAGATGACGGGCCACGTCGGGATGATGGGGCCGATTGCCGTCGACGTGCAGGGCCTTGCCGGCCGCGGCGTACCACTGGTCGAGGAGATCCATGCTCTGGCGGCGGAGGAGCACACCGATCCGCATCATCGACCACCCATAGGACCACTCACGTTCCCACGGGTGCTTCTTCCCCGGTACCAGATTGACCTCCTCGAGGCTGAAGAACCGCCAATTGACGATGAGACCGGTCTGATCCCGCACCTCTCGCATCCACAACGAGGTCTGGTAGGCCCACGGGCACATCACGTCGAAATGGAAATCCACCTCGGAGGGTCGAATCATGCTCTTCCTCGTGTTCGCTCGGGATGGTGCATCAGGAATCTACTGGCGCACCCGTGGACTGGCTGTGGACTTCATGCAGCGGCCGGCGGAGCGCCGCTCACAACGACGACGGGCCGATACGTGCCCTGGATCACGGCGTGGGCCACCGAAGGCTCCAGCAGCCGGCGCCAGACCCCCTTGTCGTGTGAGCCGACCACGACCGCGTCGACATCGTGTTCTTCGGCGGCCTCACAGATGACCTGTGCTGGATCACCTTCGAGAGTCAGGACGTCGGCATCGCCCAGCCCGACCTCCTCGGCCTCGGTGGCCAATTCATGGGAATCGAGTCCGATGGTGTCCAGCTCGACGTAGTCGATCGGATACACCGCTCCGAACTCCCCGGCCATGACCCAGGGGGCGACGGTTCGACCCACGTTCACCACCAGGAATTCCGCCCCGGGGAACAATCGAGCAGCCTCTTTGGCCGCCCTCCGGGAGATGGGTGATTCATCAAGAGCAACCAGGACACGCACAGCAGCCTCCTCTTCGACCGAGCGGCGACGCTACCCGTTCTCATACCCTACTTGCATGCTCTTCGTGCCCCGAAACCCTCGCGGGAAGCCCCTGGGGTTCGTGCCGGTGATGGGCGAATCCCGTGGACCTCTCCGAACTCGGAGCATCAGCCTCTACCGTTGACCCGGTGACCGAGAGTGAACGGACCAAGCGGGTCCTGTGTGTGGTGGCCCATCCCGACGATGTCGACTTCGGCGCCGCCGGCACCATCGCCGGCTGGGTGGCCCAGGGCATGGATGTTCGCTACTGCATCGTCACCGATGGCGACGCCGGAGGGTTCGATCCCGCGGTGCCGCGAGACCAGATCGGCGGTATCAGACGCCGGGAACAACGGGCGGCCGCCGCGGCGATCGGCGTGACCAGCGTCGACTTCCTCGGCTATCCGGACGGGTACGTCGAAGTCACGATGGGGTTGCGAAAGGACCTCGCCCGGGAGATCCGGCGGCACCGCCCTGGCCTCGTGCTGACCCAGTCACCGCAACGAAACCCAGCCAGCATCTTCGCCTCCCATCCCGACCACCTCGCAGTGGGCGAAGCCACCATCTGCAGTGTCTACCCCGATGCCCAGAACCCCTACTGGATGCCCGATCTGCTCGAGGCCGGGTTCGAGCCCCATTCGGTCTCGCAGATCTGGATCATGGGCACGGATCAACCGGACACGTTCGTCGACATCTCCGACACCTTCGAACAGAAACTGGCAGCCCTCAAGCATCACGAGAGCCAGATGCCCGACGTCGCCGCCATGGAGGAGCGAGTTCGGGCATGGACCGCAACCACCGCCGAGGCTGCAGGGATGCCTGAAGGGTCTCGGGCCGAGGCGTTCCTGGTCATCGAACTGCCGAGGCATCCCCCAGACCCCTGACCGAGATTGGGCACGAGCGTCGTGGTTGGGCCCTGATTCGGGAACAATACGTCCCCGTGACCTCGCCCACAGCACCAGACCAATCGACGCTTCCCAAACAGACGATCGTCACCCTCGATCTCGAGGGAGTGTTGGTCCCTGAGATCTGGATTGCGGTGGCGGAACGCACCGGCATCCCGGAGCTTCGGCGCACCACGCGCGACGAACCCGACTACGACATCCTGATGAAGGGTCGGCTGCAGTTGCTGGAGGATCACGGGCTGACGATGCGTCTCATCACCGAGGTGATCAGCACGTTGGAGCCCCTGGCCGGGGCCAAGGACTTCCTCGACGCGCTCCGGGACGTCACGCAGGTCGTCCTGCTCAGCGACACGTTCGAACAGTTCGCAGCGCCGCTCATGCGTCAACTCGGTATGCCGGCGATTCTGTGCCATCAGTTGGCCATCGACGAGGATCACATCGTCGGCTATGCCCTGCGTATGTCCGATCAGAAGCGGCATGCCGTCGAGGCGTTCCGGGGGCTCAACTACCGGGTGGTCGCAGCGGGTGACAGCTACAACGACGCCGCCATGCTGGCGGCCGCCGACGCCGGCTTCTGGTTCGGCGCGCCCTCCGCCATCGCCGCCGAATTCCCGCAGTTCCCATCGACCGACACCTACGACGAGTTGTTCACCTCGATCACCGCCGCGTTGCGATCAGCTCCTTCGGGCCTCCGGCTTCGGTAGTCGAGCCGGGGGGCACCGGATGC
This sequence comes from Acidimicrobiales bacterium, assembly GCA_024641625.1. Taxonomy (GTDB): domain Bacteria; phylum Actinomycetota; class Acidimicrobiia; order Acidimicrobiales; family SZUA-35; genus JAHECQ01. The sequence continues at coordinate 4,556 of JAHECQ010000255.1, forward strand.
CTCATGGGTCGAGGTCGTCGTCCCGGAGGTCACGGGGCACCTCGAATGGCCGAGGGTCCCTGAAGCGCCGCAACACATTGCCGGTGATCGTGGCGATGTCGTTGTCGTAGTCGTTCGTCGCCAACGCGCCGAACCACGCGATCGATCCCACCGAGAAGACGGCCCCACCGCCGGCGATCTCGTAGAAGACCATGTCGGCTCGGACGGTCGACATCCCCGATGCCACCTTGAGGGTGTAGTGGAGCTCCTCCTTGGTTCGGAGCATCTCGTCGTCGTGATCGGTGGCCGAGGCCAACACCACGGCATGCTCCGGTGATCCGAGGGCCACGTCGTACCGATCGATCTCCTGTCCGGCCGCTCCCCCACCGACGCCGTGGGCGCCGAGGACGTCTCCGTCGACCCCGTCGAAGATCCACTCCGTGCGCGTCGGCTGGTCGAAACTCCGTCGATAGTGGGCGCTCCGACCGAAGCCTTGTGCAGCGAACCCGACCCCGCAGATCAAATTCGGGGCGCGGCCCAGGCGCCGCCACAGCCCTCCGTATTCGCTCCCGAACACGTGGTGATACTCGCCCGGCTCGGCGATCCAGGCCCTGGTGCCGTCCTCGGCTCGGCGGACCTCCATCGCACCGGGCCAGTGCTCGGAGAACGCAACCCGCCAGTAGAAGCCATTGCCACCGAGATACATCAGGCGGCCGCCGTTGCGTTGCCAGTGCTCCAGTCCGTCGAGCATGGAGGTGGACCAGTACTCGGGATGGCTCCCGGTGACCACGACTCGGTACCCCTCGAGTGCGGCTGCACCTTCGTCGTGCACCTGCTCGTCGGTCACGACGTCGAACTCGACGTCGTGACGATGCAGGAACGCAAGGATGTTCGAGTCCGGGGTGAACCCCCAGGTGTCGGCGGCCGGCTTCAGGTTCATGATGGGACGACGCCGAGACGAGAACATCACCCCGCTGCGATCGGTGTGGTACTCGTAGTGACTGAAACCGACCTCGGGGTGGTCCCGTAGCCATCGATGGCTGGCCGGCATGGGTCCGCCGCCCGGAGTCAGCACCGGATTGGTCAGATGGATGCGTTGGTTGGCGTAGGCGAGATAGGTGGCCATCGGTACCAGGAAGGCCACATCACGTCGTGCTCCTCGGGACGCAGCCACGAAGAACGGCGTGCGATCCTCGCCCGCGGCCGAGCGGCTACGGAAGCAGTAGACGCCACTGGGTAGGCGGGCCGGGACGCGCAAGGTTGCGACGGTCGACCACTCGGCGTCGTAGAGGTCGTCGGTGTGGAAATGCACGGCGTCGTAGTGCGAAGGCGCC
>JAHECQ010000256.1 GCA_024641625.1 Acidimicrobiales bacterium
GAAATAGCCGGCAGCGCCAAGGGTCTCGCCGGCGCCGCGCCAGGCATGGCGGGTCTGACCGCCGCCGTGCTGGAGCACGACCAGCGGACCATCGGGATCGCCCCAGAAGTCGCCGGCGATGCGGACACCGGCACCTTCCCACCAGGTCATTGGCTCGGGCGCGCCATCCAGGCGCGTCGTGCGGATCACAACCATTCCTCGTTCGTCATGACCGGCGAACCTAGCCTACGGTGCCGTCCATGAAGGCATGGCAACTCCACGAAGCAGGCGACCCCTGGGACCATCTCCAGCTGGACGAGGTCGCCTCGCCCGAGCCCGGACCGGGCACCGTCCGGGTGGCGGTCGATGCCTGCGACTTGAACTTTGCCGACATCCTGCAGTGTCAGGGCTCGTACCAGGTTCGCCTCCCGACGCCGTTCGTGCCCGGTATGAACGCGGCGGGAACCATCGTCGAGGTCGGCGACGGTGTCGATCTCGAGATCGGTCAGCGGATCATCGGTTCGACCATCGACGGCCACGGTGGGTTCGCCGAGGAGGCGCTCCTGAAGCCCTCGGTCTCGAACCTCATCCCCGAGGGCATCGATCCCGTGACCGCGGTTGGCATGCACGTCACCTATGGCACCTCGTGGTTCGCGCTCCACCAGCGAGGGCACCTCCAACCGGGGGAGACCGTGCTGGTGCTGGCCGCAGCGGGCGGTGTGGGAAGCTCGGCGGTCCAGATGGCCAAGGCGCATGGGTGCTGGGTCATAGCTGCCGCCGGAGGACCGGAGAAGGTCGAGACCTGTCGTCGGCTCGGCGCCGACGTCGTCGTCGACTACACCAACGACGATCTCTACGAGCGGGTGATGGAAGCGACCTCGGGCCGTGGCTGCGATGTGGTCTACGACCCCGTCGGCGGTGACTACTTCGACATCGCCCGCCGCCTGGTGGCGTGGGAAGGTCGGCTGCTCGTCGTCGGGTTCGCCAGTGGGCGCATCCCGTCGGCGCCGGCCAACCACATCCTGGTGAAGAACTACTCGGTCGTCGGTGTACACATGGGTGGCTACCGCCAGTTCGACGACAAGCCCTTCGAGCGCTGCTACACGGAGCTGTACGACCTGCTGCTTGCCGGCGACATCGATCCGCTCGTGAGCGAGGTCGTCGGGTTTGACGAGTTGCCCCGCGCGCTCAAGGATCTGTTCGATCGCAAGACCACCGGCCGGGTGGTCTTCGATCCACGGCGCTAGTTCATCAGAGATCACCCGAGAGTCATCGAGTCGAGGAGCCCAACCATGAGCATGACCAGCGATCAGACGCGATCCGTCGTGGAGCAGTACTACGCCGCGCTGAGCAAGAACAAGCGCGACGCCGTGCTCGAGTTGCTCGCCCCGGATTGTGAATGGATCCCTCCGGCGACGGCGCCGTTCGCGCCGATGAAAGGTGCGGAGGCCATCGCCGAGGCGTTGGGGAGCAAGGTGATCCGGACGATGTTCGACGTGTCGAAACCCTTCGCCCTCGATGTCCATCAGACGATCGTCGATGGTCCGACTGCGGTGGTGCGCCAGCGCGTCCAGGCCACTGCGGCCAACGGCAACGCCTACGACAACGAGTACTGCTGGGTGTACGAGTGCGCCGACGGTCGTATCACCCGCATGATCGAATACGCGGACACGCTGCTGGCCGCCCGGGCCATGGGGTGGGAATGAATCCGTCATCCCGATGACCATCGATCCGTATCACAGTCACAGTTTCGCCGAGCTCTGTGCGCTCGACACCGTCTACCGTGACGGTCTGTTCGATGATCAGGTGGTGCTGATCACCGGCGGAGCCGGTGGGATCGGCACCGCGATGTCGGTGCTGTTCGGTCGGTTGGGGGCCACCGTCGTCGCCGCCGGGCGCGACGAGGCGAAGCTCGATCGTCTGATGGGTGATCTCTCGTCGATCGGCGTTCCGGCTCACGCGTTCGCCATGACCGTTCGGGATCCCGATCAGGTGGCGCAGACCATTGCCGACATCCATGAGCGTTGTGGACGACTCGATCACGTCGTCAACAACGCAGGTGGGCAGTTCTCGGCGCCGGCGACCGACATCAGCCCGAAGGGATGGCAGGCGGTGGTCGAGACCAACCTGTACGGAACCTGGTACATGATGCAGGCGGCCGCTCGACGTTGGATCGAGGCCGAGCAGCCGGGGAACATCATCAACATCTCGACCATCCAGGGGCGCGCGTCGGTCGGGATCGCCCATACTGCTGCGGCGCGTGCAGGCGGCGTGGCCCTCACCCGTAGCCTGGCGGTCGAATGGGCCCCCTACGACATCCGGGTCAACTCGATCGCCGTCGGGGTCGTCGCCAGCGAAGGTCTCCGGAACTACCCACCAGAGGCCAGGGCCAGCTTCGGCCACAACCCGATGCGTCACCTGGGCGACGTCTGGGATGTGGCCCAGGGCGCGATCTACCTGGCCGGCCCGACCGGCAACTTCGTGACCGGCACCCACCTGGAGGTCACCGGCGGTGAACATGTCTGGGGCGAGTACTGGCCCCTCGGCAAGCCCGACTACTTTCGTCTCGCAGATGACCGAGTGACCGAGTGACCGGTACGACCGACCGGTCGACAGATGGATCGTGAGAACATGGACCGAGAGAAAAGTGCAGCCTTCCTGAAGAACATGACCGGCATCATGAACGGCGGTGCGTTGTCGCTCATGTGCTCGATCGGTCACAAGACAGGACTGTTCGACACCATGGCCGGAATGGACCCGGCCACGTCGCAGGAGATCGCCGAGGCCGCCGGGCTCCAGGAGCGCTACGTGCGCGAGTGGCTTTCGGCGCTGACCGCCGGTGGTGTGATCGAACACGATGCCGACGCGGGAACCTTCGTGCTTCCTTCGGAGCACTCGGGCCTGCTCACCCGGGCCTCGGGACCCTTGAACCTCACCACCTACTGCCAGTACGTGTCGTTGCTCGGCCAGGTCGAGGACGAAGTGGTTGCCGCGTTTCGTGAGGGTGGCGGCGTGCCCTATGACCGGTACCCGCAGTTCCAGACGATCATGGCTGAGTCGAGCTTCCAGCGATTGTCCAAGAGCCTGCTGTCGGACGTCATCCCGCTCCTGGAAGGCGCCCATGAACGACTCAGCGAAGGCATCGACGTGGCCGACGTGGGCTGCGGCAGCGGGCGGGCATTGAACCTGCTGGCCCAGGCCTACCCCAACTCACGCTTCACCGGCTTCGACATTGCCGAGGCCGCCATCGAACGGGCCCGATCCGAAGCTGCGGAGATGGGTCTCGACAATGTCGAGTTCGTCGTCCGTGATGCAGCGGCGCTGGAGGAGGATGCCCGCTTCGATCTGGTGTTCACCTTCGATGCGGTGCACGACCAGGCGCATCCCGATCGGATGCTCACCGGCATCCATGCCGCCATGCGCGAAGGTGGTCAGTACCTGTGCGTCGAGCCCAAGGCGTCGAGCCACTTGCACGAGAACCTCGACATGGCGATGGCGCCGATGGTCTACACCATCTCGACCATGCACTGCATGACCGTCTCGCTGGCCTACGGAGGCGAGGGGTTGGGAACGGCCTGGGGCGAGCAACTGGCGATCGAGAAGCTGACCACGGCGGGCTTCGTCGACATCAACGTCAGCGGCACCAAACAGGATCGCGGGAACCACTACCTGATCAGCCGGAAACCAGTCGTCGCCGAGCACTCGGCGACGACGGTCTGACGAGACGGGACGCGACCATGGCAGACGAACCTCGGCATGATGACGTGCGGGACAACCGAGGCCGGACGGTGGTCGTGACCGGAGCCGCCGGTGGCATCGGCCGGGCCACCGTGAGCCTGCTCCACGCACAAGGGGCCAATGTCGTCGCGGTCGACCTGACCGACGACGGCCTCGAGTGGGCCAGGGAACTGCCGGGCGTGCTCAGGATTCCCGGGAGTGTCGGCGAATCGTCCACCAACGCCGCCATGGTGTCGGCTGCCGTCGAGGCCTTCGGTCGCCTCGACGCCGTTGCGCTGAATGCAGGCATCCTGGTGTCGGGTGACATCCGCAGTGGCACCATGGATGACTACGACCGGGTCATGGACATCAACGTCCGAGCCGTGGTGTTGGGACTGAAGGCCGCCATCGAGGCCATGGCCGACACCGGCGGCTCGATCGTGGTCACCGGCTCGGTGTCGGGGCTGGCCGGCGACTCGGGCATCTTCGCCTACAACACCTCGAAGGGGGCAGTGGTCAACCTGGCTCGAGCAGCTGCGCTGGATGTCGCCCATCTGGGCATTCGGGTGAATGCAGTGTGTCCGGGGCCGATCCGGACCAACATGACCGCACACACCGAGGGCCGCTCGATCGAGAAGGCGATGGCGGCTCGATTGCCCCTGACTCGATTCGGTGAACCCCGCGAGGTCGCCGAGGCCATTGCCTTCCTGGCGTCACCCGCTTCATCGTTCATCACCGGTGCGGCCCTTCCCGTCGATGGCGGCGTCACCGCCGGCACCGGCCAATGGGCCACCGTCGGCGGTCGTTCCGCCGGAATGCCCTGAGTCCGAACCTGCGAGACAGCCAACCATTCGAGAGAGATCGTCATGACCGACAAGAAGATCGACACCATCCGTCTCCAACGCCTGGCGCGGGCGTTCACCGAGACCGCAGTGTTCTATGCGGCCATCGACCTCGAGTTGTTCACCCATGTGTCCCAGGGAGCCGGCGACCTCCCGAGCCTGGCTGCGGCGATGGGCACCAGCGAACTCAACGCCGAGCGTCTCGTCGTCTGTGCCCTGGCCCTTGGTCTGCTGGAGAGGACATCCGAGGGGATCATCGTCAATGCCCCCGACTGTGAGAAGTTCATGGTGAAGGGCACCGACCGTTACGCCGGACCATGGATGACCTTCACCCGCAAGGAGGTGCCGGACTGGTTCACCTTGACCGACAAGCTCCGTGATCCCAGTCCACCCTCGGAGCTCGGCCTCTACGACGACCTCACCGTCGAGAAGGCTCGGAGCTATCACCGGGCCACCTACAGCATCGGAATGGGGGCCGGTCGCCGGTTCTGTCGGGAGGTCGACCTCGGAGGCCGGACCAAGATGATGGATCTCGGTGGCGGGTCGGGCGCCTACTCGATCAACGCGGTGCAGGCCTTTCCCGGCCTGGAGGCGGTCGTCTTCGATCTGCCGCCGGTCACGGTGGTCACCCAGGAGTACCTCGAGCTGAACGGGGTGGCCGATCGGGTATCGACCCTGGGCGGCGACTTCATCAACGATCAACTCCCCGAAGGATGCGACGTCGCCGTGATGGCATCGAATCTGCCGATCTACAACGCAGCCAACATCCAGAAGGTCGTCCAGAAGGCCTTCGATGCGTTGGCCCCGGGAGGCGAGATGCACCTGGTGGGCGAGACGCTGAACGCCGATGGCATCGGCCCGGTTGATGCTGCGATGTGGGGGATGGCAGAGGTGAACTACCGCAGTGGCGGCCGCTCCCACTCGGTCAGTGAATGCATCGGTTATTTCGAAACCGCCGGTTTCGTCGACGTCGGCAACGTCGAGTTCATTCCCGGAACGCTGACCCGTACCTTTGGCCGCAAACCTGCCTGAAGGTCAGAACTCGAGTTTGCCGTCGTAGTAGACCCAACGACCGCCCAAGCGAACGAATGAGCTGGTCTCCCGCAATGCACGAATTCGTTCACCGGATCGGAAACGGGCGATGAAGGCAACGGTGCCATCGGCATCGAGCGCGCCGCCCCGGATGGTCTCACCCAGCTCCAGACCCAGCCATGTCTCGGTGCCGCCGGCCACGCCGTCGGGACGGGTGTCGGGGTGCCAGGTATCGAGCAGATAGTCGTGATCGCCGACCAC
>JAHECQ010000257.1 GCA_024641625.1 Acidimicrobiales bacterium
TGAGCGTTATCTGCAAGGCATGGAACGTGCAGAGGTCCATTTCTGGGAGGAGAAGAATCCTCGCAAGGACCACCGAGAGCTCTGCGAAGTGACGATGGAAGGACACGGCCACCACGTTCGTTGCAGGGTCTCTGCTCCCGATGGATTCACCGCCGTCGACTTGGCCGAGGACAAGCTCGAACGTCAGCTGCGCAAACTCAAGACGAAGCTGAACAATCGGAACAAGAGTCGGGTGAAGCCCGCCATCTCGGATGACTTGGTGCCCGAGACGTTGTTGCCCGAGGATGCCGACGTCGCCCCGGTGTACAACATCGTGAAGTCCAAGAGCTTCTCGATCGAAGCCCTCGACGCCGGGCATGCAGCGCTGCAGATGGATCTGCTCAATCACGACTTCTACATCTTCGTCAACGAAGAGACCAAGAAGCCGGCGGTCGTCTACCGCCGAGACGACGGCGACGTCGGCTTGATCGACATCACCTGATCGAACCCTGTTCGATCAGGGCGATGCCGACGTGCACCGAACCGTGTCGGGGGCGGGGGTAGACTCGCCTCCGGCATGAAACTGCTCGACAAAATTCTCAAAGCGGGAGACGGCAAGCGCCTCAAGGCGATCGAAAGCGTCGTTCTTCCCGTCAACCAACTGGAGTCCACGTTCGAGGCTCTTTCCGACGATGCCCTCCGCGGCAAGACCGCGGAGTTCCGCGAGCGGCTGGGCAGAGGCGAAGACCTCGACGCATTGATGCCCGAGGCGTTCGCAGCTGTGCGCGAGGCCGCTCGGCGGGTGATCGGGCAGCGCCACTACGACGTTCAGCTCATGGGCGGCGCTGCGCTCCACTGGGGTTGGGTCGCCGAGATGCGCACGGGCGAGGGCAAGACCCTCGTTTCCACCCTTCCCGTCTATCTCAATGGGCTGACGGGCAACGGCGTCCATGTCGTCACCGTCAACGACTATCTGGCGTCCCGCGACGCCGAATGGATGGGCGAGGTCCACAACTTCCTGGATCTGTCGGTCGGCCTCATCGTTCCCGGCAAGCAGGACCCGAACTACAAGCGCCAGCAGTACGCAGCAGACATCACCTATTCGACCAACAACGAGTTGGGCTTCGACTACCTGCGTGACAACATGGCCCGGTCTCGGGCCGAGATGGTGCAGCGAGGTCACCACTACGCGATCGTCGACGAGATCGACTCGATCCTGATCGACGAGGCCCGTACGCCGCTGATCATCAGCGGCAAGGTGCGAGGTGCCGCCGATTTGTACTACCGCTTCGCTGATCTGGTGAAGCTTCTGGTTCGCGACGAGCACTACGACGTGGACGAGGAGAAGCGACAGGTTGCCATCACCGACGAGGGCATCACCCGGGTCGAGGAACTCCTCGAGGTCGAGAACCTCTACGACGGTGTTCAGCAAGACCTGGTCCATCAACTCGGTGTGGCGTTGCGGGCCAAGGAACTGTTCCGGAGGGACAAGGACTATCTGGTCGCCGATGGCGAAGTGAAGATCGTCGACGAGTTCACCGGCCGGATCCTCGATGGTCGCCGCTGGTCCGACGGCCTTCACCAGGCGGTCGAGGCCAAGGAAGGCGTCCGTATCAAGGAAGAGCAGCAGACCCTCGCCACGGTCACCCTGCAGAACTACTTCCGCATGTACGACAAGCTCGCCGGTATGACCGGTACGGCCCAGAGCGATGCGGCCGAACTCGAGACCACCTACGGTCTTGCCGTCGTCCAGGTGCCCACCAACCGACCGCTGGCCCGCCTCGACCAGCCTGACCTCATCTTCAAGGGCGAACTGTCGAAGTTCACCTCGGTCATCGATGACATCGAGGAGCGAGTCCACAATGGCCAGCCGATCCTGGTCGGTACCGCCTCGGTCGAGAAGTCCGAGTTGCTGAGCAAGCTGCTGAACGAGCGCCAGCTGGCCCACGAGGTCCTCAATGCGAAACAGCACTTCCGTGAGGCCGACATCGTTGCTCAGGCAGGCCAGCCGGGCGCGGTCACCGTCGCCACCAACATGGCCGGCCGTGGTGTCGACATCATCCTCGGCGGCAATGCCGAGAAGCTTGCCGAGCGGGACACGGTGGCCAGTGGCCACGAGCTCGGCACCGAGGAAGGCGACGAGTACTTCCGGACCCGAATGGCGTACTGGGAGCCCATCTGCGAGCAAGAGGGCGAGCGCGTGCGGCAGGCCGGCGGACTCTATGTGCTCGGCACCGAACGTCACGAGAGTCGTCGTATCGACAACCAGCTGCGCGGCCGATCGGGACGCCAGGGCGATCCCGGCGAGAGCCGCTTCTACCTGTCACTCGAAGACGATCTCATGCGGATCTTCGCCACCGGGGCCATGAACTGGGTCATGGACAAAGCCATGCCCGACGATGTTCCGATCGAGTCCAAGGCCGTCACCAAATCAGTCGAGCGAGCGCAGACCACCGTCGAGCAGCGCAACGCAGAGATCCGCAAGAACGTGCTCAAGTACGACGAGGTCTTCAACGAGCAACGCAAAGTCATCTACGCCCGACGGATGCAGGTGCTCGACGAGGAGAATCTCCGAGAGGAGTCGCTCGAGGCCATCGAATCCGTCGGTCAGATCCTGGTCGACACCTATTGCGCCGATGATCTCGACGACACCTGGGACCTCGAGGGTCTGCACGCTGACCTGGCGACGTTCTGGCCGACCGCGCTCGACATCGCGGCATTCGGCCAGGTCGACAGGCGGGGGGAGCTGACCGAGATGCTCCAGGAGGATGGGCGGGCGCTGTACCTCCGACGAGAAGAAGAGCTCACGCCGCCGGTCATGCGTCAGATCGAGCGCCAGGTCATGCTCCAACTCGTCGATCAGCGGTGGCGGGAACATCTCAACGAGATGGACCATCTGCGTGAGGGCATCAACCTGCGGGCCATGGGTCAGCGAGATCCTCTGGTCGAGTGGCAGCGTGAGGGGTACAACCTCTTCGCCGACATGATGACGGGCCTGGCGACGGACTTCGTCAAGTACATCATGCATGTTCAGGTCGTTCAGCAGCCGGTGCCGGTGCCGTCCCAGACCGTGGCCGACGTGTCGGCTTCGGGCCCCACCGAGCCGGGATCAGCAGAGGACACCGAAACCACCTCGGCCTCCCAGAGTGGCGACACCACGACGGCCGACCCGAGGGCGCCCGAGTCGGCCGTTGCACCGCCTTCGTCCCGGGTGCAGACGACCAATGTCACCACTGCCAAAGCCGAAGCCCGTAGTCTGCTGCGCGACGAACCCACCAAGCCGGCTCCGAAGCCGCAAACCGTTGTCAAGGATGACTGGGACAAGACCCCGCGCAACGCGCCATGCCCGTGCGGCAGTGGCAAGAAGTTCAAGCAGTGCCACGGGCGCTGAGCCTGTACTGCCCCCTCCACCATTCCTGCGAGATCGACCCGAAGTCCCCTGATGGCTGACCTTTCCGACGACATAACGCGACTCCGAGCCGAGCTGGCCGAGGCGGACGACTATCTCCGTGTCAACGAGCTCCGCTCTCGGTTGCCTCAGCTCGAGACCGAGATGGGCCGGCCCGATCTCTGGGATGACCTCGATCGGGCTCGCCAGATCCAGACCGAGTTCACATCGGTCAAAGAGGACCTGGATCTCTACGACCACCTGGCCGAAGGTATCGACGAGGTGGAAACGCTTCGCGACCTGGCCGAGGAAGAGGACGACCCCGACACGTTGCTCGAGGCCGCCGATCTCGTTCGGTCGCTGACCGACGAGTTCGCCGCGCTCGAATTGCGGGCGCTGTTCACCGGCGAGTACGACGAGGGCGACGCCGTCTGCGAGGTCCACTCCGGAGCCGGTGGCACCGATGCCCAGGACTGGGCCCAGATGCTGTTCGAGATGTACAAGCGTTGGGCGGACAAGCGAGGGTTCTCCATCGAGGTCACCGAATGGCAGGAAGGTCAAGAGGCCGGCGTCAGCAGCGTCGGCTTCACCATTCGCGGCCGTCACGCCTATGGCCTGCTCCAGTCCGAGCGAGGCGTCCACCGGCTCGTTCGTATCTCGCCGTTCGACTCCCAGGCTCGTCGGCACACGGCATTCGCCAGCTTCAGCCTGTGGCCGGACATCCCCGACGCCGCCGACCAGGTGCAGATCGATGACAAGGACTTGCGCGTCGACGTCTTCCGGTCCTCGGGAGCCGGTGGCCAGCATGTCAACACCACCGACTCCGCGGTACGGATCACCCATCTGCCGACGGGCATCGTGGTCAGTTGTCAGAACGAGCGGAGCCAGCATCAGAACAAGGATCGGTGCATGCAGATGCTGTCGATCCGGCTGGTCGAACTCGAACGTCAGAAGCGGGAGGCGGAGCTGGCTGCCGCCGCGGGAGCGTCGCTCAGTACCGAGTGGGGAAGTCAGATCCGCAGTTACGTGCTGCAGCCCTATCAGCAGGTGAAGGACGAACGATCGGGGCTCACCTCGGGGAACCCCGAAGGCATTCTCGATGGAGCGGTCGATCCGTTCATCGAAGCATGGTTGCGTTGGCGTCGGGCCAACGCGAACACGGCGCACTGATCGATGCGGAAGGCGAGATGATCAAGCTCGAGAACGTGACCAAGGACTATCCGGGTGGCACCACTGCGCTCAAGAATGCCTCGGCCGACATCGCCAAGGGCGAGTTCGTCTTCCTGGTTGGGGCTTCGGGCTCGGGCAAGTCGACGTTCCTTCGGCTCCTCAACAAACAGGAAGACCCCACCGAGGGTCGGATCTTCGTGGCCGGCAAGGACATCTCGACACTGTCGTCGTGGAAGGTTCCGATGCTGCGTCGCAACATCGGCTGCATCTTCCAGGACTTCAAGCTTCTGCCGAATCGCACCGTGGGCGAGAACGTGAGCTTCGCCCTCGAGGTCATCGGACGGCCTCGTCATGTGATCAAGAACCAGGTCCCCGCCATCTGTGACCTGGTCGGACTGGGAGGGATGGTCGACAAGTACCCCGAACAGCTCTCCGGAGGTGAGCAGCAGCGGGTGTCGATCGCTCGAGCGTTCGTCAACCGTCCGCTCATTCTCCTGGCCGACGAACCGACCGGAAACCTCGACCCACAAACCGCGATCGGCATCATGCGGTTGCTCGACCGGATCAACAAGACTGGCACGACCGTGGTCATGGCAACCCATGATCGGGGCATCGTCGACACCATGCGTCGGCGAGTCATCGAATTGTCGGCCGCTGAGATCGTCCGCGACCAAGCCCGCGGCGTGTACGAATAGAAAGCCGTTCATGGCCCTTCGCATCGACTACATCGCCAAGGAGACGGGCAACAATCTCGTCCGCAACCCCTCGCTGACCCTCGCCACCGTGTTGACGGTGGCGGTATCGCTTGCGCTTCTGGGGGCGGCCCTCGTGATCCAGCGTGGCGTCGATGGACTGAACACGCGGTTCCAGGACGATGTGGAATTCATCATCTGGGCGAATCCTGATGTCCAGCCCGAACAGCTCGAGGCCATTACCCGAGCGCTCGACGAGTCGCCGCAGATTGCCAGCTACCGTTACATCAACACCGAAGAGACCTACGCCGAGTTCCAGGACTACTTCAAGGACACGCCGGCGGTCATCGAGTCGGTGACGCCCGAGCAACTGCCGACGTCGTTCCGGGTGGTGCCCGAGATCCCCGAACTCGACGTGGTCGAGGCGTTGGGGCGGGAATTCTCGCAACTGCCCGGCGTTCGTAGCGTGGACTTCGCAGGAGAGGTCATCAAGCGAGTGAACGAGTTCACGCGCGTGGCGTCGAACATCATGCTGGGCGCAGCGCTGGCATCGGCAGCCGCATCCTCGTTGCTCATGTACAA
>JAHECQ010000258.1 GCA_024641625.1 Acidimicrobiales bacterium
GCGACGAGTTCGTCGATCATGGTCGAGGGCACGTTGAGGTCGGCACCGGCCTGGACGAGCCAGACGGGCGGCAGGAATCGTGCCTGGCCGGCGCGCAGCAGCCGCGAGATCGACGCTTCAGCCATGGTGGCCTCGTCCCCGAAGTAGGCCTCGGATGAGCTGACGAGGCGCATGGCGTTGAAGGTCTGGCCTTCCGGCACCGGTCGGCCGACCCTGGATTGCGCGTATCGGTAACGTTCGAGCGGGTCGACCGGAGGCCAGAACGCCGCCACGAACGACACGTCGACTTCGGTGAGCGCGGCGTGCAGTGCCAGGTGGCCGCCACTGGAGCTGCCCATGAGCGCCACCCGCTGCGGGTCGACATTGAGTTGATCGGCTTGTTGGCGCACCCAGCGAACAGCTTCGGCGACATCGAGTACGGCAGCGGGATGGCGGGCCACGCGGCCGTCACGGAAGTCGATGGCCACGACAACGAATCCGGCGGCGGCCACCGTGGTGCAGTAGCGCTCGCCGAGGGCCCGGTCTCCCAGCGCCCACGCACCGCCATGGACGTCGACGACTGCAGCACCGTTGCGCAGCTCGCGTGCCTGCTCCGGGGGCTCGTAGATTCGCGCCAGTAGGTCGTCGTGCCACACCTGGTCCCGCCAGGTCACGGTTTCGCTCATCGGTTCCTCCTCAGGCCCGGGCTCATCGTCCCACACAACGATCCTTCCCGGCCGAACGCCCCGTGTCCACGAACGGGTGTCCACAGCTCTGGAGTGCCACGACGGTGAGACACTCCGGAGGCGAAGCGCGAGACTGGAGCGGTGCAGCTGGTTTTCGGCGACTTCGTCTTGGACCTCGACCGGCGGGAGCTCCTCGTCGCCGGGGCATCGGTGCATCTCGAGCGCCGAGCGTTCGACGTGCTCGTCCACCTGGTGCACAACCGGGACCGGGCTGTCCCCAAGACCGAGCTTCTGGACGAGGTATGGGGCGATCGTTTCGTCAGCGAGGCCACCCTGGCAGGGAACATCAGGCAGATTCGCGCCGCGGTGGGCGATGACGGCAGGGCCCAGGCCGTCATCGGCACCGTTCACGGCCATGGCTACCGGTTCGTTGCCGACGTCGACGAGGTCGACGAGGTCGACCAAGGTCCGATGCCGGAGCGGGGAAACCTCCCGCTCTCGATGGGCGCTCTCATCGGACGCGACGTAGCCATGTCCGAGTTGGTCGACGCCGTTCTGGCTCACCGACTGGTATCGGTGGTCGGCCCCGGAGGAGTGGGGAAGACCCGTCTCGCCCTGGAGACAGCCCAGCGGTTGGCCGGCATGTACCCGGACGGAATCTGGCTGATCCCACTCGACACCGCAGTCGACGGTGAGGAGGTCGAGCGGCTCGTGCTCAGCACCCTCGAGATCGAGACCCGGACCGGGTGGCCATTCGCCGAGGCGATTCTGGCCGGCCTCCGGGCGCAGCGGTGCCTGCTGGTTCTCGACAACTGCGAACACCTCCTCGACCCGGTGAACGAACTGGTCGGGAGCATCCTGCGTTCCTGCCCCGGGGTTCACATCCTGGCCACCAGTCGCGAGCCTCTCGAGGTCGGGGTGGAGTGGGTGCAGCCGCTCGGTGCTCTTCCGGTCACCTCCCAGGGTGGGGACGCGGTCGCGTTGTTCGAGGAGCGGGCCCGCCAGGCCGGCCGGACCCTCGATCCGGTCGAGGACCGCGAGGCGGTGGTTGCGATCTGTGAACTCGTCGAGGGCCTTCCCTTGGCCCTCGAACTGGCGGCTGCACGGGTTCGTTCGCTTACACCGCAGGAGATCCGGGAGCGCCTCGAGGTCGGCTTCGGTGTCCTGGCCGCATCTCGACGTCGGGGCCCGGCGCGTCACCGCACGATCGAAGCCACCCTGAGGTGGTCCTTCGACTTGCTGACCGTGCCGGAACAGCGACTCCTGGCTCGACTCTCGATCTTCAGGGGATCGTTCGATCTCGACGCGGTCGAAGGAGTGGGCGGAGGCACCGAGTTGGCCGGCCTCGACATTGTCGACCTGCTTCACCAGCTGAGCGTTCGTTCGTTGGTGTCGGTCGAGGCAGTGCACGGGCGCAGCCGGTACCGGCTCCACGAGACGGTCCGCCAATTTGCCCGGGCCGAACTCGAGCTGACCGGCGAAGTCGATGAGGTGGCCGACCGGCACGCCCAGTGGTTCCTCGGGCTGCTCGACCGGGCGGACGCCGGCTGGCGGAGAGGCGAGGAACAGCAGTGGTGGCCGGTGGCTCGGGCCGACATGGCCAACTTCCGGAGCGCGTTCGAGCGCTTCATCGCCACCTCGAATGTCGATGCCGCCCAACACATGGCCGTCGCCGCCTACGGGCCGGTCGTCATGCACTTCGATCTCGAGCCGGAGCTGAGCTGGGCCCCTCGCGCCTGCGACCTCGACCCCGGCCACCTCGGGCCGTTCACGGCCAGGGCGCTGGGTATGGCCGCCTTCGGGCTCGCCAAACGGGCCGACCTCGAGGGAGCGGCAGCCCGAGCCCGGAGTGCCTTGGAGGCGCTGGAGGCGGGCAGTCCCGACGACGGGCTGGTCACCCTCGGGGCCACGGTGATCCCGATGTTCGGTGGCCCCCGTGTCGCGTCGCGTGACTTCGCCCGGGAGGCCGCCGACGCGGCCCTGGCGTCCCAGGATCTGAACCGGATCGTCTGGGTGCTGACCTTCACTTGGCGAGCGTCGGAGGCCATCCCCTACGCCCGCCAACAGGGCAATCTCGTGAACCTGGCGATCGCCATGCGGGCGGCTCTGCTCATGGAGGCCTCCCGGGGCCGGCCACCGGCACGCAAACAGCTGGTGGAGTCGCTGGCGATCGCTCGCGAAGCTCAGTCGTCGACGACGCGCAGCAACGCCACGCTCGATCTGGCGCTGCACGACGTCGAACACGGTCTGGCGGTCGAGGCCTGCGGGCGGTTGGGTTTCCTTGCTCCCGACTGGCTCAAACGCGGCGACGCTCGCGCCTGGACCGCGCTGGCCGGATTGGCGGTGGCGCTCGAGAAGGCCGGCGACGACGAAGGCGCCCAAGCCTTGGCCGACGCCATCGTGGGCCGTCCGGTGATGAAGCATCCTCTCCTTCCGAACCTCGCAGCGCAGCTCGAGGCGTTGCGGCCCAAGGCCGATCCACAGGACACGCGCTGGACCGGCAGGGATCTCGGGCCTGCAGTAGAGGACGCAGTGGCCCTCGGTCTGAGCCGGCTCGAGCGACTGGGAATCGCGCCGATCCCGTGAGCCAAGAGTTCCCCAGAAGTTCCGCATCTCGACCCCAAGACTCGCAGGCGGAGCTGTCGCATTCTTGTGTCATCGCACTCGGAAAGGACCGGGGCGAACAACGAAGGAGATGACAATGGCTGCTGACAGCAAGGTCGTGATCGGTCTGACCCACGGTGCGGAGAAGCCGGAGCGTGTTCTCATCGCCCACCTCATGGGGCTCGAGGCGGTCCGAGCCGGCAAGCAGGCGCTCATGTGGCTCACCGAGGACGGGGTGTTCGTCGGTACCAAGGGCTACATCGACGACATCGTGGTGGAGGGCGCGCCGTCCATCGCCGAGCTCCAGGATGAGTTCATCGAACGGGGCGGCAAGTTCTACGCCTGTCCGGTGTGTGTCAAGACCCACGGCGCTGAGGGCTCCGAGTGGGTCGCCACCGCCGAGGTCAAGGGCGTGCCCTCGCTGTTCGAGTTCAGCGAGGGTGGGGCCCTCACGTTCAACTACTGAGCCCGACAGGGTGCACAGCGAGTGGTGAGCACCAGGAGCAAGGGGCAATGATGGGACCGATTGGGCCACAAGGGAGGCCGTTATGAGTGATCACGTGGTTGTTGACGCAGAGTTGCTGCGGGCCGAGGTCCGCCAGAAGTACAAGGAGGTCGCCGTGGATCCGCACGGCGAGTTCCATTTCCATACCGGGAGATTGCTGGCCGCTCGGCTCGGCTACGACCAGACCGTGGTCGGCGGCTTGCCCGACGTTGCGGTCGAGTCGTTCGCCGGCGTGGCCAATCCGTTCTCCATCGCGTCGGTCAGCGCGGGTGAACGGGTGATCGACATCGGCAGCGGTGCGGGATTCGACAGCTTCATCGCCGCCGGCCTGGTCGGTCCGTCGGGCCAGGTGATCGGCGTCGACATGACGACCGAGATGCTCGACAAGTCCCGTTCGACGGCTGAGGCGTTGGGCGTGGCCCACGTGGAATTCCGCGAGGGCCTGGCCGAGCAGCTGCCGGTCGAGGACGGGTGGGCGGACGTCGTCATCTCGAACGGTGTGTTCAACCTCTGTGCCGACAAGCAGGCCGTGTTCGAGGAGGTGCTGCGGGTGCTGCGGCCGGGTGGTCGGCTCCAGTTCGCCGATATCGCCAACGGCGCCGAGGTTCCCGAGGAGGCGGTACGTGACATCGATTTGTGGACGGCCTGAATTGCCGGTGGCCTGCCGTGTGCAGGCTGGACGGAGATGATGCGCCGGACCGGGTTCGTCGGCGTGGAGGTCGGTCCCGGTGTCGACACCTTCGGTGGCGCCGGTGGGGAGGCCAACGCCCGGGCGTTCGAAGTCCTCGGCTACGCCTTCCTGGCTCGCAAGCCCTGAGGCACGACGCTCGACTCGACGACCGTCTATGAGGCGACGGGTCAGGGGGAATGCCCCCCTGGCGCCGACGCCGATGGTGATTCCCGTCCACGCACGACTCGGGTCAGCGCGTGTGGACCGCCGGTCTCGGTGACCACCGTCCATTGGCCCTGCTGGGGTCCGTCGGCGTAGATCACCACCCAGTCCGTGGTGCGCCCCAGCCGATGGGCTCGGGCCGTGTTGGAGTAGACCGCGGTGTAGTGACGGTCACCACGGGTCGTGTGGAGGATGGGCAACCAGCGTTCGTGTTCGGGATTGAATCGGCGGGGGGCGATGGTGGGCAGCGCTCCCGTGGTTGCCTTGTGGCGATACTCGGCATCGATGTCGAGCAGCTCCTCGGTCGAGGGCTCGTGACGCTGGGTGAATGGCGTGGACCTGCGCCGTCCGCCACGTTGGAACCGGCCGGCAAGGGAGTCGGCCACCGACTGCACCCGTTTGGCACCGAAACCGGGAAGGGTGGCCAGGCGCCCGTCGTGTGCTGCCAGTTCGAGCTCCTCGAGGCTTTCGATCCCCAGCTCGTGGTGGATGCGGGCGGCCAATCCGGGACCGATGCCCGCCACGGTGGCCAGCAACGTCTCCACGTCTGTCGTGCCCTCGAGGCGCTCGAGCCACCGCCATTGGCCGCTTTCCACCATGTCGGCGATCGCCACCGCCAAGGCCCGTCCGATGGTGGGCATGGCGATGAGGCCGTCCATGCCTCCCTCGCGGTACACCTCCGCCAATGACTCGCCTTTCGACTCGACGTAGGCGGCCGCCCTCCGATAGGCGCTGACACGGAAGGGATCGGCGGCCTGGGTTTCCAGCAGGTCGGACGCCAGTCGGAACTGACGAGCCACCTCCCGATTGAAGGTGGACGCCGGGTTCTGTGCTCGTCGCGGTGAAGGAGAGGACATCGGACTCCTCCGCTCGGGGGCCCTCGTTCACCATCATGTGGCGCCGGTCCACCGAGATGAAGAGTCCAACGTCCCGCAATCACCCGAAGCGTCATCCACGACAGCGTCCAGTCGGGGGTTGTGTCTCTGGTGCGAAGATATTGGCGGCGGCAGGGCCGCTACCTTGCGGTTGCTGACTGGCCCCGGCGGGTTGTTGCACGCCGCAGGTTTCGGGTTGAAGGCCGAGTGATCGTGGTCATGCGACTGGCCTGGTGTA
>JAHECQ010000259.1 GCA_024641625.1 Acidimicrobiales bacterium
GCCGATGCAGCCGCGCCTGATCGAGCGTCCCGAACCGCAGGAAGCCGCGCTGGCCCAGGCCCTGAACTGGCTGCTCGATCTCGAGGCCGGCGAGGCCGCAGCGCTCACCGATGAGGTGGTCCGGGCGGCACTGTCGGACATTCCGGCATCCTCACCCTTCGCCACCGACCGCCGAGCGTGTGCTGCCCTGCAGGAGGCTCACCCCGGTGACATCGGCGTCGTCGTGGCCCTGCTGCTGAATCACGTGGTTCTTGCCCCGGGCGACGCGCTCTATCTCGAGCCCGGAGTGCCGCATGCCTATCTGAGCGGCGTGTGCGTCGAACTGTTGGCCAACAGCGACAACGTGATTCGGTGCGGACTCACGCCCAAGCATGTCGATGTCGTCGAACTGTTGAGGATCACCGATGCTCGTCCGCACGTCCTCGCCGTCCAACGCCCATCCTCGCCGGTGCACACCTTCGACGTGCCGGTACCGGACTTCTCCTTGACTCGGGTGGAGCTGTCTGCGTCGCCTGTCGTCGTCGTGGAGGGGCCGGCCATCGTGCTGGTCACCGAGGGATCGGCGTGGCTCGATGGTCACGGTCGACTCGATCGGGGACAGCCTGCGTTCGTTCGCGCCATCGATGGGCCTTGTCTCCTGCGGTCCCGGCCACCCCGACATGACGCCGAGGTCGACGCCACTGATACCGACGAGGCCGTCGTCGGGCTCGCCTGGGTGGCTCGACCCGGCCGGGAGGTCCCAGCCGAGGTAGCCTGACCCCCATGGCGCTCGATCCGCTCTTGCTCGACATTCTGGCCTGCCCCGAGGACAAAGGCCCGCTCTACTACATCGAAGACGAGTCCTCGCTCTTCAATCCCCGGCTGGGCCGGCGGTATCGCATCGACCAGGGAATTCCGGTCATGCTCATCGATGAGGCCGAGACCCTGGACGCGGCCGAGATCAGCCGCCTGGAAGCCAAGATCGCGTCCGGCGGCCTACGCCCGACCTTCGAACAGTGAGCGAGATTCCCATGGACACAGATGTACTCGACACGCTCGGCATCAAGAACGCCGTGCTCGAGCTGCCCGAACAGATCGAGGAGTCGCTGGCCTCGATCGGTGAGATCGTCGGACTTCCCGATCCTTCTCGTATCGAGAACGTGCTGTTGCTGGGAATGGGTGACAGCGGGTTCGGTGGCGAGGTCGCAGCGGCGAGCGCTCGTTCGTTCTCGCCGGTTCCCATCGTGGTCTACAACGGCTATCTGCCCCCCTCGTGGGTGGGTCCGAATACGTTGGTCATCGCGTTGAGCAACTCCGGCACGACCGAGGAGACGCTCGAATCGCTCGAGGCGGCGGTCGAGGCCGGAGCATCGCTGCTCGCAGTCACCGGCGGCGGCGAGCTCGAAGCATTGGCTCATCGAGGCCGTGGCGTCGTGTTGACGGTCGATCGCGTGGTCGAGATGCCGCGCATGATCCTCGGTCTTCTCGCCGTTCCCCCGATGCTGGCGCTCGAACAGCTCGGCCTCTTTCCCGGAGCTCGCTCCTGGCTGAGCGAAGCAGTAGAGGTGCTCAAACGCCGCCGGGATGCGGTACTCGGCGCGGACAATCCGGCCGCTGCCATCGCGAACAGAATCGGATCCACCGTCCCCATCGTGTACGGCGGCGGTGTCATCGGCGCCACTGCGGCCAAGCGATGGAAGGTGGCCTACAACCACAATGCCAAGGTCCCGGCCTTCTGGGCGCCGATGCCCGAGCTGTGCCACAACGAGCTGGTGGGCTGGGGCGGAAACCCTGCAGCGACGCGCGAGCTCTTCACCCAGGTGCACCTGCGCCACGACGCCGAACACCCCCAGACTTCATTCCGGTTCGAGTTCGTCCGTTCCGCAACCGTCGACGCGATGCACGACATCGTCGAGATCACGGCCCTCGGCGATGGTCCCATTGCCCAGTTGTTCGACTTGATCTTCCTCGGTGATCTCGTCTCGCTGGAAGCCGCGGCGATGCGCGGCGTCGATCCTGGCCCACTCCCGGAGGTGGAGGCGCTCAAGCACTGGGTCGGCTGAGACCGCGTTCGTCCGAAGTCCGATGGTGGATCAACTCGTGGCCGAGATCGTGGTGACCTCGATACCGTGGTCTCCAAGGGCTGTCCTTGAACCGGCCAGCCGGCCCGGCCCTTCAGTCCAAGACGCAGGACCATCGCTCGCTCCGCACCCCATGGTGGCGCACTACCCAGGAGAACCCAATGAACGCCAACGCTTCACGTCCCCGTTCCGTCGCCGAGGGTGACTACAAGATCGCCGACATCGACCTTGCCGGCATGGGCCGCAAGCAGATCGAGTTGGCCGAACACGAGATGCCAGGCCTGATGGCGTTGCGGGCAGAGTACTACGACGAGCAACCACTGGCCGGCGCCAGGATCATCGGCAGCCTCCACATGACGGTGCAGACCGCCGTCCTGATCGAGACCCTGACCGCGCTCGGCGCCAAGGTGCGTTGGGTCAGCTGCAACATTTTCAGCACGCAGGACGAAGCGGCCGCCGCCATCGTGGTCGGTCCGGAGGGCACCACCGATCGTCCCTCGGGCGTACCGGTCTATGCCTGGAAGGGCGAGACCCTCGAGGAATACTGGTGGTGCACCGAGCAGGCCCTGCTGTGGCCCGACGACGAACAGTTCGCCAATCTGATCCTCGATGATGGGGGTGACGCCACCCTGCTCGTCCACAAGGGGGTCGAGTACGAGGCCGCCGGTTCCATCCCTTCGTTCGATCCCGAGAACGAGTCGGAGGAGTGGGGCATCATCCTCCAGACCCTCCGCGGTCTCCAAGAGAGGGACAACACACTCTTCACCCGTATGGCAGCCAACATCCGAGGCGTGTCGGAGGAGACCACCACCGGTGTACATCGTCTGCAGGAGATGCTGGAGAACGGCACGCTGTTGTTCCCCGGCATCAATGTCAACGACGCGGTCACCAAGTCGAAGTTCGACAACAAGTACGGCACGCGACACAGCCTCCTCGATGGCATCAACCGCGGGACCGACGTGATGATCGGTGGCAAGACCGCCATGATCCTGGGCTACGGCGATGTGGGCAAGGGATGCGCCGAAGCGCTCCGCGGTCAGGGGGCACGAGTGCTGATCAGCGAGATCGATCCGATCTGTGCGCTTCAGGCCGCCATGGATGGCTACGAGGTCACCACGGTCGAACGGGTCCTGGGGACCTGCGACATCTTCATCACGGCCACGGGCAACAAGGACATCCTGTCGGCCGAGATGATGGGTCGCATGAAGCAGGGTGCCATCGTGGGCAACATCGGTCACTTCGACAACGAGATCGACATGGCGGGCCTCTTTCGGGCGAGCGACATCCAGCGCATCAACATCAAGCCACAGGTCGACGAGTTTCGTTGGCCCGACGGCAAGTCGATCATCGTGCTGAGCGAGGGCCGCTTGCTCAATCTGGGGAACGCAACCGGCCACCCGAGCTTCGTGATGTCAGCCAGCTTCACCAATCAGGTGCTGGCCCAGATCGACCTGCACAAGCGGGCCGAGGAGTACGGGATCAGCGTGACCACCTTGCCGAAGCTGCTCGACGAGAAGGTGGCCCGCCTGCACCTCGACGCGCTCGGAGTCAAGCTCACCAAACTGTCCCCGGAGCAGGCTGCGTACATCGGGGTGCCCGTCGACGGGCCGTTCAAACCCGACCACTACCGGTACTGACGCTGTCTTCTGGGTACTGACTCTGTCTCTTGGGTACTGACCCTGTCTTTTGGGTACTGAGTCTGTCTTCTTCGACAACCGCTTGCAGCTGGACCCGCCCGTCGGCGTGGAGTGCACGCGATTGGGGTTGAGCGGGTGTGTTCGGTACTGCCGCTACCCAGCCAGTACCAGCTCTGGTAAGGTCACTGCATGGAACTCAAGCCTGTCAGCGACTGGGCCACCGACTTCGACGTGGCCGATCCGGCCTACGAGGCCAACCCGTTTCCGATCTGGGACGAGCTCCGAGGGAGTTGCCCCGTCGCTCACACCGATCGACGCGGCGGAGCGCACCTGCCGACCCGATACGACGACGTCGCCGCGGTTGCCTATGACACCGAGCACTTCACCTCACGTGATGTCGGTGTGCTCCCTCCCGTCGAGGGCTCGAGGCTGCTCATCGCGCCGCCGATCACCTCGGATCCTCCGTTCCACACCGACGCTCGTCGGATCCTGCTCCCGTTCTTCAGTCCGTCCGCAGTCGACCGACTCGAGATCAAGACGCGGGCCATCTGTGAGGAACTGATCGCCGCCATTGCCGACCAGCCCACTGCGGATGCAGCCGGTGACTACGCCCAGCACATTCCCGTCAGGGTCATCGCCCACCTGCTCGGGATCCCCGAGGGCGAAGAGGCGACCTTCACCGACTGGGCGATTCGCATCTTCCAGGGCAGCGCAACCAATCCCGAGGACGGGCGCGAGGCCACCCGAGAGATCCTGGCCTACTTCGCCGAGCACGTGGCCAGCCGCCGCCAAGAACGGGCCGATGATCTCATCAGCGCGTTGATCGACGCCGACCTCGACGGTTCCCCACTCACCGACAAGCACATCCTCGGTACGTGCTTCTTGTTGCTCATGGCCGGCATCGACACAACCTGGTCGGGGATCGGCGCCAGTCTGTGGCATCTGGCGACTCATCATGATGACCGGGATCGTCTCGTGGCCGACCCGGCGCTGCTCGACACCGCGGTCGAGGAGTTTCTGCGGGCCTATTCCCCGGTCACGATGGCACGCATTGCAGTCGACGACACCGAGATTGCCGGCTGTCCGGTGCACGCGGGCGATCGGGTGCTTCTCAACTTCCCGGCCGGCAATCGCGATCCCGAGAAGTTCGAACGGCCCGACGAGGTCCTGATCGACCGGGAGAAGAACCGCCACTTCGCCTTCGGCCTCGGCATTCACCGTTGCCTCGGGTCGAATCTGGCTCGAATGGAGATGCGGGTGGCCATCGGGACCTGGCTCGAGCACTTCCCGACCTTCGCCCTGCGTCCCGAGATCGAGGTTCGGTGGGGCGGCGCCCAGGTCCGTGGTCCCCGAGAGGTTCCTGTCACACTGGCGTGATGCTCGCCGGCCCGATGTCCGGGTGTCGGTGCTGGTCAACCTGATCCCACGGTCCGGTCGAGCCACCAGGTCGTTGGCGGCCTGTCACAGGCGCTGATCATGCTGGTGGGATGTTGTTCCATCGGCGGTGTCCGTCCTGCGGTTGCAGCGCCCGTTTCGTCTGCGACGTCTGCTGGTCGCAGCTGGAGGTCGATCGGACGCCGAGCTTCGGGCTGTTCTGTTACGACGAGGTGTGTCGCAACATCGTCCTGGAGGCCAAGAACCGCGGTCGACGCGATCTTTTCCGGCCCCTGGGTCGAGCGCTGGCCGCCCATCTGGAGACCCAACTCGATCCCGACGTCGCGTGGACCATCACCTGGGTGCCATGCAGTCGTCGGGGTCGCACCGATCGAGGTTTCGACCAAGGAAGTGTGCTGGCGAACGTCGTCGGCGCTCGCCTGGGCGCCACCGTTCGACCCCTGCTCACACGTCTCGACGAAGTCCCTCAGACCGGACGTTCGCGTGCCGAGCGCCTGATCGGGCCCGCGCTGAGTCTCCATCGTCGGTTCGGCCGGATGGCCGCCGCCGTTCCGCCCGACGTCGTCGTCGTCGACGACGTCGTCACCACGGGCGCATCGTTGCGCTGTGCTGCCTCCTTGTTACTCCAGGCCGGAGCACGCTCGGTGGTTCCGGTGGCCCTGGCCTCGGT
>JAHECQ010000260.1 GCA_024641625.1 Acidimicrobiales bacterium
CCACCCGCAGACCGGGTGCCCGGCGTCTCTTGGCCCGGCATCTCTTGGCCCGGCATCTATTGGCCCGGCATCTATTGGCCCGGCATCTATTGGCAGAGTGTGCCCGCAGGTGTCGGGCCCGGCACGACGCCAACCGTCGACTCGGTGGCCACCGGGGCGGCCGGCGCGACGGTGGTCGCAGGGATGACCACGTCGGTGCGGGCATCGGCAAGCAGAGCAGTGAAATCGGATCCGGTGATCAGCTGGACCTCGGTCAACGATTCATCGGTGACGAACAACGGGTCGATCGGGAGATAGGACGCGACGTCAACGGCTGCATCGAGCATCGACGTGGGGAATCTCACCGTCGTTCGCTCGAGGCTCGGGCCGTTGTCGGCGATGCCCATGGCGAACCCCTGGGCGGCCAGGGCATTGGAGACCTCGGTCGCCTGGCCGGCAGTCCGGCTGCCATTGAGCACCACCACGGTCACCGTCCCACGGACCGTGACCGTGGTCGTCGGTGCGGCCGGGTCGACGCCGCGGAAGATGTCGAGAACGGGTTGCGCCTCCTCGACCTCGAGCCCCAACACAGCCGCTCCGGCGGAACTCGTGAAGTCGTAGACCGGGAGGGCATGTCCGACGATCTGTTCGGGTGCCAACGAGCCGAACGTGCGAGCGAGCGACACCAGGTCATCGAGGCCAACGGTCTGGTCCTTCGTGAAGTTCTGACCGCCGGCGTCGAGCACCCTGTTGATCGTCCCGATCTCGGTGATGTCGAAACGCGAGATCACGGTGGAAGAAAGGCGACGGAGGAAGTACTGCTGGCGGCTGCTGCGACCGAGATCGCCGGTGCCATCGTTCTGCCAACGCCCATCGGCGAAATACTCGAGCTTGCGCCCTCGAGCGAAGGCCAGTGCCTGGCTGCCATCGAGCACATGACATCCCGCATTCTCGATCAGAAGGCCGGATCCGGGATCGCGCATCGGTTTGTCGAACCAGATGGGCACACCGCCGAGGTTGTTCACGATGTCCTGGAATCCGACGAAGTTGATTTCGGCGTAGTGGTTGATCTCGAGCCCGAAGGTCGTCTCGACCGTGGTGATCAGGTCCTGTTCGGGCGAGTCGCCGCTGAAGACACCGTTGATCCGGCCTTCGCGCCCGCTGGGATAGGTAACCCACAAGTCTCGGGGAATGGAGAGGAGATGGACGATCTCGCCTCTGGGATCGACGCGAGCCACCATGATCGTGTCGGTTCGCTTCCCTTCGGGAACGCCCTCTCCGAGGAGGAAGCCGGCATTGGGATCGTTCGCGTCGATTCCTTCGCGACTATCGCTCCCGATGAGGAGCCAGTTGCCTGGGGCACCATCAGCCGCGGGGCCGGCCACGTCGACGGTGACGGTATCGATCTGTTCCCATTTGTCCAGACCCCACGCCAGCACCCCAGCCGACAGCAGAGCGACGACGGTGCCAAGTACGCCGATGGTCAGTACCGCCCGCTCGGCCAGCGTTCGACCGGGGCGACGCGAGGTAGGGCGCGGTGGCGTGGGCGCGGCAGCGGTCATCGAGTGCAAAACCTAGCGCCGACCACTCGCTGCCGGCAGTCATCACCGAGAACTACCCTGCAGCCGTGACCGATCTGCAGCTGGGTGACGACGGACAATTGCGATGTGCGTGGGGTGCGTCAACGCCCGACTACAGCGTCTATCACGACCATGAGTGGGGTCGACCGGTGAACGACGAGCGAACCCTCTTCGAGAAGCTTTGTCTGGAAGGCTTCCAGTCCGGGCTTTCGTGGCTCACCATTCTCCGCAAGCGACCGGCCTTTCGAGAGGTGTTCGCCAACTTCGATCCGGTCTCGGTTGCCGTCTTCGAGGAGTCGGACGTGTTGCGCCTCCTCGACGACGCCAGGATCGTGCGTCATCGAGGCAAGATCGAGGCCTCCATCAACAACGCGAAGGCGACCATGGACTTGCACGCCACCGGCACGACGTTGGCGGAGCTGTTCTGGGCGCACCGCCCCCGCGATGGTCGAACACCCACCTCGTTGGCCGAGCTACCGGCTTCGACCGAGCAGTCGACGGCCTTGGCCAAGGAACTCAAACGTCGGGGATTCCGGTTCGTGGGACCAACCACGGTCTATGCGGCGATGCAGGCCATGGGCGTGGTCAACGACCACCTGCAAGGCTGTTGGGTGCGCACCGAGTGCGAGACCGAACGAGCCGGACTGATCAGCCCTTCTTCTCGCTGATGCCCACTCGGACCGAACCATTGGCCCATTCGGGCCATCTGGCCCGGCTCTTCTCCGCCAGGCGATGCATGAGCGCGACGGCTCCCGGGTCATCGTCGCCCGGTCGGGTCTCGATCACGCCATCATTGATCATTGCCTCGATGACGGCCCGCCCGAGATCGGTGCGAACAATGGTGAGCGTCCAGTCGGTTTCGTTGCCGATGCCACCGGTGGAGATGTCGGCATGCTCGGCGGCGAAGTCGGGACAGTGCGTGCAACCTTCACGCGTCCAGGCGTGACATTCCTTCAGGTTGATCTCGTGGTAGTCGCCGTTGCGCATCCAGACTTGGAACACGCCCTTGATGTTCATCTTGACGATGTCGTCCTTGGCCAAGCCGTACTTCAGCAAGAACAGTTCGTCGAACATCGAGTCGTCGAAGCTCTTCGAGCAGAGCAGACCGATGTTGAGTTTGATCGGCTTGGAGACCTTGCCGATCTTGCGATTCCACATGACCGGAGCGATCGAGGTCTGGCAGCTCATGCCGACCAGAGCGAGATTGGAGAGTCCCTTTTCGACGGCCTCGTCGTAGGCCATGGTGTTGGCCGAGTAGGTGTAGCGGCTGCCGGCGCCGGCGAGCACTTCGTCGCGGTTGGTGGCCACCCCCGGCTTGGCCTTCCAGCCGCTGGTACCGCCTTCGAGCATCGACACGAGGGCCCCGTCGATGACGTTGTTGTCGAGGCACCAGATGAGAATGGCCGACACGAGACCCCCGTCCTGACCCGCCTCGTAGACGTGATCGTCCTTGGCCCTCACCAAGAGGATGTCCTTGAAGATGCCGGCCATCTCGCCCGACTGACGCGTGCGGCCGTGCAGGTGCTCGTCGGCCTCGTCCTCCCAGGTGCGAAAACGCGGGCACGCTCGGGTGCACGAAGTGCATCCCTTCTCGCCGTGGACGCAGTTGTCGAGACCGAGTTCCTCCTCGAGGTGGAACGGCTTGTAGGCACCGGGCTCGTGCTTGTAGCCGATCACGTCATGGGGACAACTGATGACGCACCCAGCGCAACCGGTACAGAGACCCGAGGTGATGACTTCGCTGAAGAGTTCCTTCCATTGGTAACTCCAGCGCTCCTTCTTGGCTACGGGGGGTTCAGTCATCGTGTCAGTCATCGACGACATCGTAGTAGTGACCGGCGCACTCGTCCCAGCCTGGCGCGGCACCTCCGAATCGTGGTGCCGAACGAGCGTCCGGCCTCGGATACCTCAGAGGTCGGCGGTGGTGATGACACAGCCGGCGATGATGTCCACCAACTCCTCGGGCAGCGGCGAGTCGGGGTCCAATTTGAAGGCCGACTCGATCTCGACGAAGCGATCGAAGGCGATCTCGTTCTGGCTCTCCTCGAACACGCACTGACAGAGTTCGATCTGCAGGAGGGTGTCCTCGAGCGGGGCTGCACACGATGCCAGGAACGCCGTTCGGTTCTGCTGGGCGTAGTCATCGGGTCGGTCGGCGGCGCACGCGGCCAGGGACGACATTGCCAACAGGGCTACCGCAGCGATGGAGGTCGACCTCACCGGGCGGATGCTAATCGGGCTCGACCACTCTTGTGGGCCGCTCGGTCGTCGAAGGGCCCTCGCCGAACGCGAGCTGACGGGCGCGTCGGAACACGTCATCGAGCATCGACTCGGTGAGGCGACCGGTGAAGGTGTTCTGTTGGCTGACGTGATAGCTGCCCAGGATCCATCGTTGCGGTGAGCCGCCGAGCGGAACCTCGACACCGTGCCCGAACACCGGCCGCTTCCCTTCCCCGAGGTGATCGGCGAAGTAGGAACACACGGCCTGGAAGCCGAATGCTCCGAGCGCCACGAAGACGCGGCCATCGATGATGGCGAGTTCGCGGTCGAGGAACCCGCGGCAGTTGTCACGTTCGGCCGGCATCGGCTTGTTGGCCGGCGGCGCGCACTTCACCGGCGACGTGATGTAGGCGCCGGTCAGGCGCATGCCATCGTCTCGGCCGGTGCTCTCGGGTTGATTGGCGAAACCCGCTCGGTGCAGCGCCCGATACAGCCAGTCGCCGGAACGGTCGCCGGTGAACATCCGACCGGTGCGGTTCGCTCCATGGGCCGCCGGTGCCAGCCCGACGATCACGACCCGGGCATCGGGATCACCGAAGGGCGGCACTCCTCGGCCCCAGTATTCCTGGTCCCGGTAGGCGGCGCGCCGTTCTCGGGCCACCTGCTCACGCCACTCGACCAGACGTGGACATCGCCGGCATGCCGCAATATCGTCACCCAGCCGTTGCAGCGCCAGTGCTGCCTGCAACGGACCATCACCTGCCGACTTCTTCGACGATGCCACCCCGTCGACCCTAACGGAGGTCCTCTGGATAGCGTGGAGGGCTATGGCACGTACCTCCGGCACCAAAGCGATCACGCCGAAGCCGACGACGGTGCTGCTCGTGCGTCACGGCAAGACCCCGACAACCGGGCAGGTCCTGCCGGGCCGCGCACCGGGTCTGCATCTGTCCGACGAGGGCAGGTCGCAAGCCGAACGGGCCGCACAGCGCATCGCTGCACTCACCACCATGCCCGAAGGTGCATCGTCGGCCAAGCCTGCCCGGAAGGCCGCATCGGCGACCCCAACCGCTCCCGTCGGCGCAACGGCTGTCTACAGCTCGCCGATGGAACGCGCACGCGAGACCGCTGCCCCCATCGCCAAGGCCCTCGGCGTCAAGGTGCTTCGCCACAAGGGACTCGTCGAAGCCGACTTCGGGGAATGGACGGGACGCAAGCTGACCGAGCTCAACAAGCTTCCCGAGTGGGCTCAGGTGCAGCGCCACCCCAGTGGCTTCCGTTTCCCCGGAGGGGAATCGTTCTCCGAGATGCAGACTCGGATGACCGGAGCCATCCACGAGCTCGTCGCACGCCATCCGGGCGAGATCATCGTGTGTGCATCGCACGCCGACACGATCAAGGCGGCCGTGGCCGACGCCATGGGCAGCCACCTCGACCTCTTCCAACGCATCGTGATCGGACCTTGTTCGATCACGGCCATCACCTACACCACCACCGGCCCGATCGTCCTCGCCGTGAACTCGATGGGTGACGATCTCCGAACGCTGGTCCCGAGCTAAGCCATGTCCGCTTCCTTCGAATTCACCAACCCCGGTCATTTCGTGGCCGGCGCCGTCGGCGAGCCAGGCCAACGCGTGTTCTATCTCCAGGCCTCCCAGGACGGAGACCTCGTGTCGCTGAAGATGGAAAAGCAGCAGGTGCTGGCCCTGTCCCAGTTCCTGGGTTCGGTGCTCGACGACCTCCCGGCACCGACCGGGCAGCTCCCTGCGGCCGAACTCATGCAACCGATCGAGCCCATGTGGGTCGTCGGACAGATTGCGGTGGGAATCGACGAGGCCGAGAGTCGGGTCGTTCTCGTGCTCGAGGAAATGGTGCTCGAGGACGAAGACGAGGAGGAGGAGTTGAGTGAGCTCGACGCCGACTTCTTCGAGGACATCAGCATGGGAGCCCGGCTCCGTATCCACATCACTTCCGCCCA
>JAHECQ010000261.1 GCA_024641625.1 Acidimicrobiales bacterium
GTAGTGTTCGCACATGGCGCCGACCCCTGAGGAATTGGCAGAGCGACGAAGAAACGCCAGTCGTGAGAAGATCCTGCACGTGGCGGCCGAGCGACTGGCGGAACACGGCTATGGGGCGACCAGCCTCTCCGACATCGCGATGCTCGCCGCACTGGAGCAGACCGTCGTCAACTTCCACTTCCCGACCAAGGAAGATCTGGTGGAGGCCGTCCTCCGGACGGGCATCGACCATGCCAAGGCCGCGATCGACACCGCCATCGAGCAACTCGGACCCGACGCCTCAGGTGCAGCCCGGGTCGAAACCGCCATCACCGCCTATGTCCACGCGATCAGCGACCAACATCACATGACGCGTGCCAACATTCGGTGCTACCGAAGCGTGCCACCCGTGGTCCGACGCGGTCTGGCCGTCTACATGCGCGAATTCGTCGAGACCTGGACCGAGTTGCTCGCCGACGGACGCGACGACGGCTCGCTACGCGGTGACATCGATCCACCGGTTGTTGCCCGCATGATCATTGCTGCACTCAACTCGGCCGTCACGTGGATGCGGTCCGACGACCTCGAGCATGTCACGAGACAGTTCCGCCAGAGCCTGCTTCACGGGCTGATGGCACCGTGAGCTTCGAACCAGGTGACGATGGACATCGCCGCCCGGTCGAGTTCGGCGAAGGGCCCGAAATGCTTGCTCGAGGGCCAGAGCTCATGTCGACCGTCGACCAGCCGCTCGACAATCATCGGCGCTGAGATCGCCGGCGGGTAGTCGGGTTCGCCTCCCCCGGAGGCCACGAACACCGGCGTCGGAACTCGGCCGAGCCGAGAGAACCCGTTCCGGTCGAATTGCTCGAAGGCCCGGGCCTCGTGCTCGGGCTCACAGCACAGACGTACGGCGTCGATGCCCTGGCACTCGTCGGGATCGGGGACGAAGCCATGTGCGACGTACGCCTGCAGACAGTCGGGATGCAGCTCGTCGAGCGGGGGACGCGTCCGGTACCGATCGATGACAGCCTGGCGGCTGGGGAAGCTCGCCCGCCGGCGGCGGATGCCCTCGAGCCATTCGTCATCGACGCGCTTGGTTCCCGGTGCCATCACGATCGGTTCGAAGGTCCAGATCGCCCGGAACGCGGTCGGCCGTTCGATGCTCGACAGGATGGCGGTACCACCTCCCATCGAATGACCCACTGCGTACCCCTCCTCGATGCCCAATGCGTCGATCACCGCCGTCAGGTCGGCGATCATGCGATGGTCATGGAACTCGGTCGCTCTCGGGGTCTCGGTCAGACCGTGACCGCGAAGGTCGACCGTGAGGAACCGAAGGCGATCATGTGGGAGCCGATCGAGGATCGGCTCCCACATTCGTCCACACATTCCTGTTCCGTGGAGGAAGATGGTCGGGATGCCATCGCCGCCGTAATCGTGGACGACCACGACCACGCCATCGGCACTGGGAATTCGAAGCTGCCGAGGTTCGCGCACGCGTCAGACGCGTTCGATCAACGTCCCGGTGCCAAGGCCACCACCACAGCACATGGTGATGACCGCGTATCGGCCTCCGGTCCGTTGCAGCTCGTGCACGGCCTTGGTGGTGAGGAAGCAGCCGGTTGCGCCCAACGGATGCCCGAGCGCGATGGCGCCACCGTTCGGGTTGACTCGGTCCATGTCGGGCTCGAGTTCCTTGGCCCAGGCGAGCACGACCGAGGCGAAGGCCTCGTTGATCTCGAACACGTCGACGTCGTCGACGGTGATGCCCTCGGCCGCCAGCACCTTGCGCGTTGCGGGAATGGGCCCCTCGAGCATGAGCTCAGGGTCACAGCCGACGAGGGCGGTCTGCTTGACCCGCGCCAGGGGGCGCAGACCGAGCTCGGCCGCTTTGGCTGAGCTCATGAGGAGCACTGCGCTGGCGCCGTCGGCGATCTGTGACGAGGAACCTGCAGTATGCACTCCGTTCTCGCGGGCCACCGGCTTGAGCGTGGCAAGCTTCTCGAGGCTCGTATCTCGGGGAATTTCGTCGGCCGACACGGTGATCGACTCGTCGGTCTTGTTCCCATCGGCATCGAGCACCGGGGCCACCACGGGAATGATCTGGGTCTCGAAACGACCTTCGGCCACGGCGACGGCTGCCAGATCCTGTGAGCGAAGGCCAAACGCGTCGGTGGCCGCCCGGTCGATGCCGTACTTGTCGGCGATGCGTTCGGCACCTTCGAACTGGCTCACGAATTCGTAGTGTTCGAAGTAACTGCGGCTGACCGGCTTGCCGAGCCCGGCCTTGGCCCCGGCGAAGGCGTCGGAGCCGATCGGGAGCAAGCTCATCGCCTCGACTCCGCAGGCCATCACGATGTCCTCGACACCGGAGGCAATGAGCGCGTGGGCAGTGTTCACGGCCTGCTGGGACGAACCGCACTGCGCATCGATGGTGGTGCAGGCCACGTCCTCGCTACCACCATGGCTCAGCCAGGCAGTCCGAGTGATGTTCATCGCCTGCGCGCCAACCTTGTTGATGCAACCCCCGACCACCTGACCGACCTGGCCCGAATCGATCCCGGCACGAGCAAGCACTTCCATCATCACCGGACCCAACACGTCCGCCGGATGCGCTCCAGCCAGGGATCCGTTCCGCTTTCCGACGGCTGACCGACCAGCCTCGACGATGACAACCTCGTTCATGACCAACCTCTTTCAAACGGCGACCGCAACCACGGCCTCCTCGATCGTAACGAAGACTCGTCGCCAACGGGATCTGGCACCTCGTCTCGGCCACAGAATCTCCCGTGCACGGGCCGGTGGGCAGATCGACCGAGTTGCCGCCAGTCGGACTTCCCGCCGGGCCGACCCCCGGACCCAGTGCGGTACCTTGCGGTAACGTGGCCCGGACTACCGACGACGACCGTCCCGTGTGTCATCGACTCCGACACGAGGCATCCCATCGTCGGAGGGCGGCGGCGTCGCCCGTCTCATCCCCCATCGATCGAGTGCGACCGAGGCCATCGCGCTCACCCTCGACGGTCGACCGGCTCGACACACCACCGAGGTGGAGGCGGGCCGGGTCCTCATCGCTACCAGCACGATCAGCGAAGAGCCCGGCATTCCGACCACCATCGTGCTCGACCTTCTGCGCTGCTCGACCGAGATCCGATTGCTGGTGCTCGATGCACCCGACGAAGGACTTGCCGGCTTGCGGGAGCTTCCCCAACTCGTGGGGTACACCGACTGCGTTCATCGACTGCGTTGATCAACCGCGCCGGCCGGCTCGGCTCAGCTCTGCTCCGGGCGAAGCGTCGGGAACAGCACAACATCGCGAATACTGGGCACATCGGCCAGGAGCATGACGAGTCGATCGATGCCGATGCCGAGTCCACCCGTGGGGGGCAACCCGTATTCCATGGCCCGGAGATAGTCCTCGTCGACCACCATCGCCTCCTCGTCACCAGCCTCTCGTTGAGCGGCCTGATCCTCCATGCGTGCACGCTGCTCCACCGGGTCGACCAACTCACTGAACGCGTTGCACAACTCGCGTCCGGCCACGATCGCCTCGAAACGCTCGGTGTACCCGGGCTTGGAGCGATGGTCACGCGACAACGGCGAGACTTCTTTCGGGTAGTCGGTGACGAAGACCGGCCCCCACAACGCCGATTCGGTGGTCTTCTCGTAGATCTCGAGCAGCAGCTTGCCAGGCCCGTACGTGGGCTTGGTCGGGATGTCGAACCGCTCGGCCAACGCCCGCAACTCCCCGAGCGGTGTCTCGAGGCTCACCTCGACCCCGGCGTGCTCGGCAATCAGCTGTTCCATCGTCGCCCGACGCCACGGGGCTCCGAGCTCGATGGCCCGACCGCCATAGCTGAGGCTCGTCGTGCCGTGAAGCTCGAGTGCGAGGTGGGTGACGAGGTTCTCGACGAGCTCCATGATGTCGGCGTAGTCCGCGTAGGCCTGGTAGAGCTCGAGCATGGTGAATTCGGGGTTGTGGCGTGGACTGATGCCCTCGTTGCGAAAGACTCGACCGATCTCGAAGACTCGCTCGAGTCCGGCCACGGTGAGCCGCTTGAGGTACAGCTCGGGAGCGATCCGCAGGAACAGCTCCTGGTCCAGCGCGTTGTGATGGGTGGTGAACGGCCGGGCGGCCGCTCCGCCGGGGATGGGATGGAAGATCGGCGTCTCGACCTCCATGAAGCCTCGATCCTCGAGCCACCGTCGAATCAAGGAGAGCACGCGGGAGCGAAGGATGAACACCTCACGGCTCTCGGGAGTGACCCAAAGATCGACGTATCGCTGACGGAAACGGGTGTCGGGATCGGTGATGCCGTGCCACTTGTCCGGGAAGGGTCGATGCGTGGGGGCCAACATGGTCCACTCCTGCACTCTCACCGAGAGCTCGCCTTTCCGAGTCTTCATGACCCCGCCGCTGACTCCTATCCAGTCGCCCAGATTGAGGTCGCAGAACTCCTCGAAACGGGGCGTTTCCTTGGCGGGGGCGAACAGTTGCATGCGTCCGCCGGTGTCCTGCAAGGTCCCAAAGGCCAGCTTGCCCTGTACTCGTCGCAACATGAGTCGACCGGCGATGCTCACGCGCTCGTCGGTCTCGGCTCCGTCGGCCAGGTCGCCGAAGCGATCGCGAAGCTCTGCGCTGGTTGTCGTGGGCGCGTAGGTGTACGGGACCTCGTCGGCCATGGTCAGCCCTTCGAGCTCTCGACGGTCGTCGGGCCTTCCGAGGTGCCGTTGGCTCCGTCACAGGTCTCGGCCGCGGCCACGAACGCTCGGCCTTCGGGCCCCATCTGACGGCCCAGGATGCGTTCGATCACCACGATCGCCCTGGTGGTTTCGGGGACCATTCCCGACCATCGGAGATAACCGGCGAGCAATCCTGCCAACCTGTCTCCCAATTCCTCGGCATGGAGCAGGAGCGTGCCCCCGCTCTGCAGCAGACGCCGCAGCTCCGGGTAGATGGTGGCCAGCGCCGCGTTCCGATCGACGGTGGGAGCCAGCGGCCAGTGCTTCCAGGCAACCCCCAACTCGTCATAGTTGTGAAGATTGTGATTGGACGGAATGAGGGAAATGACGAAATCGAAGTCGTTCTCCCGGATCCAGATGATCTCTTCCTGGCGGCGCACCTTGCGATGATTCGTCCCGTAACCGCCGGGACGCTCGCACACCGCCAACTGACCCTCGATGATCCAATAGAAGTGTCGAGGTTTGATCCCCTGCGCCCACTTTCCCTTGGCCATGCGTGCCGGATCCTCTCGATGATTCCTGAAGGCTCGACTGCTCTCAGCAGAGGGATGCTACCGAGAATCGACCAGCCGGAGAACGCCACTCGATCGGGTCACCCGTCGCCCCCCCGACAACTCGCACGCTGTGGCCTCGTGTCGAGCCACGGCGAGGACGCGATCGAGCTCCGCCTGAGAGGGCGGATATCCACGTTCGTCGGTCAGCCAACCCCGCAGCGCGGTCGAGGCAACCACCGGTGGCGCCGCCGCCACAGCACGGCTGTCGGTGGGATCGAGCGACATCGCGAGCTCGGCCAACCCGTCGGCCACCCCACGAAGCTGGTTCGATGTCCGATTCAGCAGGGGTACGACATCGCGACCGCTCACGACGTCGAGAAGAGGGAGCACTTCGTTCCGGATCCGGTTGCGGAGGAATCGGGGATCGACATTGCTGGGGTCGGTCACGACGTCGAGGTCCAGGGCGCGGCACAGCTCGTGCGTCTCGGAACGTCGCAGTCCGAGGATGGGGTGC
>JAHECQ010000262.1 GCA_024641625.1 Acidimicrobiales bacterium
CCTCAGAGACGTTCGGCGATGTAGTCGATGCAGGCGGTGAGCGCGGCGACGTCGCTGGGGTCCACGGCGGGGAACATGGCGATACGCAATTGGTTCCGACCGAGTTTGCGGTAGCTGTCGGTGTCGACGATGCCGTTGGCTCGCAGGATGGCGCTCACTTGGGTGGCCTCGAGGGAATCGTCGAGGTCGATGGTCCCCACCACATGACTGCGTTGGATCGGATCGACGACGAACGGCGTGGCGTACGAGGACGCCTCGGCCCACTGGTAGAGGATCGATGCGGATTCGTCGCATCGGCCGGAGGCGAAGCTCAGTCCGCCGTTGTCGTTCATCCACTCGATCTGGTGAACGGCCAAGAACACCGTGGCCAGAGCCGGAGTGTTGTACGTCTGGTTCTTGGTGGAATTGTCGACCGCAATGGCCAGGTCGAGTCCGGCGGGAATCCACCTCGGCCCGGCGGCGATGCGTTCGATGCGCTCGAGTGCTCTCGGCGAACAGCAGGCGATCCACAAGCCGCCATCGGACGCGAACCCCTTCTGTAGCGCGAAGTAGTAGCAGTCGACCTCTGCGGGGTCCCACCGAAGGCCGCCGGCGCCCGACGTTGCGTCGACGGCGACGATGGCATCGTCGGCGGCGCCGGGAGGGCGACGAAGCTCCATCGACACACCGGTCGAGGTCTCGTTGTGCGTGAGGGCGTAAAGATCGACTCGGTCGCTGGCCAGTGCCTCGGGGTGAGAGCCGACCGTTGCCTCGATGATCTCGGGATCGCCGAGGAAGGGTGCCGCCGTGGTGGCATCGGCGAACTTCGACGAGAACTCGCCGAACACGAGGTGTTGCGAGCGGGCATCGACGAGACCGAAGGTGGCCGCGTCCCAGAACAGTGTGGATCCGCCGTTGCCCAACACGACCTGCCAGCCTGCGGGAAGCGAGAAGAGATCGGTCAGGCCCGAACGCAATCGTCCGACCATGTTCTTCACGGTGTCCTGGCGGTGTGAGGTGCCCAGGTAGGTCGGGGCGATGTCGGCCAGTGCAGCGACTGCGGCCGGCCGAATCTTCGAGGGCCCGGACCCGAAACGACCGTCGACCGGTCGCAGGTGGGCGGGAAGGATGATTTCCGGCGTCAATTCGGGAGTGTTTGGGCTCACAGTTTGACAGGATGACACACGCGAGCATGCTTCCCACCCAAACGGCCAGCAATGCGACGCATGACCCCGGAACTCGGACCTCGCGCCACATCAATCATCGGAGATACCTTTCATGGGACGCATTTCTGTCAGCGTCGGATCGATCGCCCCGTCGGCCACCATGGCCGTCGATGGCAAGGCAAAGGCGCTGAAGGCCAAAGGCGAGCCGGTCATCGGTTTCGGGGCAGGCGAGCCCGACTTCCCGACACCGGAGTACATCGTGGAGGCGGCGGTGGCTGCCTGCCGTGACCCGAAGAACCACATCTACACGCCGGCCACCGGCCTTCCCGAGCTGCGGGAGGCGATCGCTGTCAAGACGATGCGCGATTCCGGCCTCGAAGTGAGCCCCGACCAGGTCGTCGTCACCGTCGGCGGCAAGCATGCCGTCTACAACTCGTTGGTCGGTCTCCTCGATCCCGGTGACGAGGTGCTCATCCCCACGCCGTATTGGACCACCTATCCCGAACCGGTCCGCCTGGTGGGCGGTGTCCCGGTGTACGTCGAGACCGACATCGTGTCGGGGTTCAAGGCCACCGTCGAACAACTCGAAGCCGCCCGCACCCCCAAGACGAAGGTGCTCATTTTCGTCAGCCCGTCCAACCCGTCCGGGGCGGTCTACTCCAAGGCGCAGATCGAGGCCATCGGGCGCTGGGCCGCCGAACACGACATCTGGGTTCTGACCGACGAGATCTACGAACACCTCGTCTACGACGGTCATGAGTTCCATTCCATGCCCGTGGTGGTCCCCGAGATGGCCGACCGATGCATCATCGTCAACGGCGTGGCCAAGACCTACGCCATGACCGGCTGGCGTGTGGGCTGGATCATCGCCCCACCGGACATGGCCAAGGCCCTGGGCAACCTGCAGTCGCACCAGACCTCGAATGTACCCAACGTGTCCCAGCGGGCGGCGCTGGCCGCCGTCGCCGGGGATCTGAATGCAGTCGAGATGATGCGGGCCGCGTTCGACCGCCGACGCAAGGCCATGCACCAGCTGCTCGACGGCATGCTCGGGGTCGAATGCCGTCTGTCCGAGGGAGCCTTCTACGCGTTCCCGTCGTTCGAAGGCGTGATCGGGCGAACCATTCGGGGCACCAAGATCTCCTCGACACTGCAGTTGGCCGATTTCGTGCTCGATGAGGTGAAGGTGGCATTCGTACCGGGAGAAGCCTTCGGGAGTCCCGGTTACGCTCGCTTCTCCTTCGCCCTCGGGGATGATGATCTGGGTGAGGGACTCACCAGAATCGCCGATCTCCTGGCCGAGAGCTGATGGAGCACACCGAGACAGCTCCTTACGGGTCCTGGCCGTCGCCCATTTCGGCGGCCTTGGTGGCGGCAGGGGGCACTGGGCTCTCGGGGCCGGCGGTGCGAACCGACCCCGACGGGCGAACCGAGGTCTGGTGGGCCGAACTTCGCCCCAGTGAGGGTGGACGTTCGGTGCTGGTCCGCCGACTTCCCGGTGGCGACCGTACCGACATGATCGCGGCACCATGGTCCGCCCGAACGCGGGTGCACGAGTACGGGGGCGGAGCGTGGTTCCTGGGCGCGACGGCGGCGTACTTCAGCAACTGGGATGATCAGCGTCTGTATCGCCTCGAGCCTGGGGCCGAGCCGCAACCGATCACCCCCGAACCCGAACACCACCACGGGTTGCGGTATGCCGATGGTGTCGAATCACCCGATGGCAAGTGGGTGGTGGCCGTGCAGGAGTCGCATCCTCTGGTGGGCGAGGCGACGAACGAGATCGTGGTGGTGCCGGCTGACGGGTCACAGCCACCTCGGGTCATCGTGACCGGGAGCGATTTCGTCATGGCTCCTCGGGTCTCGCCCGATGGCCGCTGGTTGAGCTGGCTGCGCTGGGATCACCCCAACATGCCCTGGGACGGCACCGAATTGTGCGCAGCGCCGTTGTTCGAGGGGTTCCGCGTCGGCAACACCCAGGTGGTCGCTGGAGGCCCGGACGAGGCCGTGCATGCCGCCAACTGGACCTCCGATGACCGATTGGTCTTCAGCACCGATGTCTCGGGCTGGTGGAACCTCCACACCTGGCTGCCCGGCGATCCCAAGTCGGTGCCGCTGACGACACTGGAAGGATCGGAGATCGGATCACCCGCCTGGGTGTTCGGTGTCCAGCCCTGGACCGAGCTGCCGGATGGTCGTTTCGTGGCCGTGGAGACCGTGGCCGCTGTGGATCGGTTCGTGCTCATCGCCTCGGATGGACGCGTGCAACCGCTCGGTTCGCCGTACGTGGCGGTCTCGGGACTCGTCGCCTCCCGGCTGGGTGAACTGATGGCGGTCGCCCAAACCAAGATCGATCTCCCGAGCGTGGTCGAGATCGCGCCCGGCGGCCAGACCTTCGCCTACCGTCCGAGCGATCAGCTCGACGTCGACCCTCGTTGGTGCAGCACTGCGGAACCCATCGAGTTCCCCGTGGGTGGCGGACGGGTCAGTCACGCATTCTTCTACGCGCCGACGGGCGTCGACCAAGGGGGTGGGCCCGAGGAGAAGCCTCCGCTCATCGTCATCGGTCACGGCGGCCCGACGTCACACGCCTCGCCCATCCTGAACCTGAAGATTCAGTACTGGACCAGTCGAGGATTCGCCGTGGTCGACGTCAACTACGGAGGCTCGACGGGCTTCGGTCGGGCGTATCGGCGACTGCTCGACCGGGCATGGGGGGTCGTCGATGTCCAGGACTGCATCGCTGCGGCCACCTTTCTGGCTGACGCCGGCCGAGTCGATCCCCAGCGCATGGCCATTCGGGGAGGATCGGCCGGAGGCTTCACCGTCTTGGCCTGTCTCACGGGCTCGCAGGTCTTCAGCGCGGGCACCAGCCTCTACGGCGTGGCCGATCTCGAGGCCCTCGCCCGTGACACCCACAAGTTCGAGAGCCGCTACCTCGATGGGCTGATCGGCGCCTACCCCGCCGAACGTGCGGTCTACCAGGAGCGTTCACCGATCAATCACACGGATCGGTTGTCGTGCCCGCTGCTGGTGCTCCAGGGCACCGAGGACGAGATCGTGCCGCCGAACCAGGCCCGGGCGATCGTGGCTGCGTTGGCGGCGAAGCACATCCCCCATGCCGCCCTCTACTTCGAGGGCGAACAGCATGGGTTCCGTCGGGAGGAGAACATCATCCGATCGCTCGAAGCCGAACTCTGGTTCTACGGGCGGGTCTTCGGTTTCGAACCGGCCGACAACATCGAACCCATCGAGGGAGCCGTCGGCCTGTGATCGACTGGTCGTTGGCCGCCTCGCCGCTGCCGGTCGAGGAATTGGCCGGGGCCATCTGCCGGCAGTTGCCCCCGGGTACGGACCTGGTCGTGCCGATCGCGAACGGCGAACCGGTTCGCCTGCTCGACGCCATCGAGGCCCGTGTCGCCGCCCACCCCGAGACGTTGGAGCGCGTGCGCATCCACCAGATGCACGCGTTGCGGGATCGGCCCTATCTACACGGCATGTATCGGGGTCATCTCGAACACGTGTCGTGGTTCCTCTCGTCGGTCACCAGGCCGGCGTTCCATGGCGGAGGCTGCGAGTTCGCCCCGGCCAACTTCAGCGAGGTACCGGCGTTCCTGGCGGCGAAGGAGCCGGCGCTGGTGATGGCGGCTGCCAGCCCTCCCGATCGCCACGGCTACTTCTCGTTGGGCGTCAGCGCCGACTACGTGGTCAATCTGATCGGCAAGGTTCCCTTCGTTCTCGAGGTCAATGCTTCGATGCCCCAGACCCATGGGGCCAACCGGCTGCACCGCAGCGAGGTACTGGCGTGGTGCGAGGCCGACTGGCCACTCGTCGAGGTCTCGTCGCCCGAGATCTCGCCGGTCGATCACAGGATTGCCCAGCTGGTGGCCGAGCGGGTGCCGAACGGTGCCACCGTGCAGCTCGGCATCGGCTCGATCCCGACGGCCGTGGCCTCGTTTCTGCTCGATCATCGCGATCTCGGCGTGCACACCGAACTGCTCTCGGATCCGGTGGTCGATCTGGTGGAAGCGGGCGTGGTCACCGGGGTCCACAAGCGGGCCTATCGAGGTCGGATCGTCACCACGTTCGCCTTGGGTACCAACCGGCTCTATGACTTCTGCGACGACAACGCCACCGTGGTGTTCCTCGGGGTCGACGAGGTCAACGATCCTCGAAACATCGGACGGGAGCCCAACTTCATCTCGATCAACGGGACGCTCGAAGTCGATTTGTTCGGCCAATGTGCCTCGGAATCCATGGGCAGCCATCTGTGGTCGGGGAGCGGAGGACAGGCCGACTTCGCCCGAGGCTCGCAGTACTCCAAGGGTGGCGATGGCTTCGTAGCGCTGCGTTCGACGGCCAGGGAGGGTGCGATCAGTCGCATCGTGCCCAGGCTCACGCCGGGTGCTCTGGTGACCACCATGAAGAACACGGTCGACAACGTGGTCACCGAGTACGGCGTGGCCGAGCTCCGAGGTCGCACGGTGGCCGAGCGAGCCACCGCGCTGATCGCCATCGCCGAGCCTCGCTACCGCGACGAGCTCTCGCGTGCGGCCCACGAG
>JAHECQ010000263.1 GCA_024641625.1 Acidimicrobiales bacterium
GGACTGGAAGCGTGGTCGACTGGCAGCGTTGGAGGCGGGTCTGACGCCCGGTGACCTGGGGCCCGCCGTGCTCGATGCCATCGTCGGTCGCCCGCTCGATCCGGGCATCCGGGGGGAGTTGCTGGAGGCATTCGCCGACATCTCACCGGCGGCCTTTCGTGCCGCGGTCGATTGCCTGCCGACCAACGACGTCCGCGACGAGTTGGCGTCGATCAACCACCCGACGCTCGTCGTGGTGGGCGAACTCGATACCGAGACGCCTGTGTCCTATGCCGAAGTGTTGGCCCGTGGTCTGCCGAATGCCGAGTTGGTCATTCTCCCGGGCGTCGGGCACCTTGCGCCGTCAGAGGATCCAGCTGCTTTCAACGCCCACCTCATCCGCTTTCTCGCTGATGTGGTCTGACTCCTAGGTCGCCAATCCGACGTCATGAACAGAAACGAATGCCATGCCTGATGCCATCAAGACCCCTGCCCGAATGGAACTGGTCGAGCGGGTTGCCGCGCTCGGCTCCTCCTTCGCCGCCCGTGCCGGCGCAATCGATGCCGAAGGATCGTTCCCCTATGAGAACTGGGCCGACCTTCGCCGAGTCGGCCTCTTGGGGATCGCCATCCCCGTCGAGCACGGCGGCTTCGGTGCCGACTTCGTCGGCTATGCCTTGGCCGCCGAGGAGCTCGGCCGTCATTGCCCCAACACCGGACTCACCCTGAACATGCATGTCGCCACGACGCTGTTGATCGGGCCGTTGGCCGACCTCATGACGCTCGATGCCCAGGCCAGGCGTGTGCTCGACCGCAGACGTGAAACCCTGTGGAGGGGCGTCGTCGAACGCGGAGAGATGCACAGCCAGCCGTTCTCCGAAGGCGTCGCCGCCGGTGCCACCGCTGGATACAGCACCCTGGCCACCCCGGTGCCCGGGGGCTATGAGATCTCGGGACGCAAGATCTTCGCGTCGTCGAGCGGCGCATCGACGTGGCACAACGTGCTGTGTCACGTCGAAGGTGACGACTCCCTGCGGTTGATGGGAGTGGCTCACGACGATCCGGGGTTGACCATCGAGGGATCGTGGGATCCGCTCGGCATGCGTGGCACCGATTCGCGCAATCTGGTGTTGCACCGGGTCCAGGTGCCCGAGGAGCGAGACTGGCTGCCTCCGGGTCTGTTCGAGCAGATCGCCGCTCGATTTCCCTACTTCTACCTCACGTTGTCGTTCACCTATCTCGGCATGATGCGGGCGATTCGTGATTTCACCGGCGACTACCTGCGCGCCAGCGGACGGCGCGATCATCCGATCAAGCAACAAGGGTGGGCCCAGATGAACCTCATCTACGAACAAGCACAGGCGCTGTGCTACCGGGTGCTGGGGGATGCGAGCGTCGATCCCAGTGGTGACCAGCTCCGGAGGGCGCAAGCATCGTTGGTGTCGACCATGGAAGGTGCCCCACAGATGGCCTCGATCGCCGTGCGTACCTGCGGTGGACGTTCGATGCTGCGTCCCAGCTACATCGAGCGGGCCTATCGGGATGCCCGTTGCGGAGCCACGATGTTGCCGTGGAGCGTGGAGGTCTGTCTGGAAGGGCTCGGGACCTCCGGGCTCTACGATGACGCAGGGTCCGACGCCGGTGGGGCTGATCGATGAACGGGTCGAGCGCGACGGGCGGATCGGCGGCGCAATGGCGATGGGTGGAGCGCTATGTTGCGCAGTTTCGGGCGTGCAACCTCCGCGAGGGTGAGGTCGCCGTCCTGCTCTCGGAGGCCGCGAGTAGTTCGTTGATCGTCGAGCATGCGCGTCTGGCGTTGGAGTCGATGGGCGCGGCCGTGGCCGATGTCAGGATGCCGACGCCGCCGAACCCGGGTCCGCTCCCCATCCGGTCAACGGGTGCTTCCCAGGCCATCGCCGGACACCGTTCGGCCATCGCGGCACTGGCTGCGGCCGATTTCGTCGTCGACTGTACGGCTGAGGGCCTGCTCCACGCTCCCGAACTGGGCCGGATTCTGGCCGGTGGCGCTCGGGTGCTCATGATCTCCGCCGAGCATCCCGAGAACATCGAACGC
This sequence comes from Acidimicrobiales bacterium, assembly GCA_024641625.1. Classification (GTDB taxonomy): domain Bacteria; phylum Actinomycetota; class Acidimicrobiia; order Acidimicrobiales; family SZUA-35; genus JAHECQ01. Next base: position 2,054 of record JAHECQ010000263.1, read on the forward strand.
TGGGCGCACGATCCCGGCCTGGCCGATCGCGTCGCCGAAGGGGTGGCGTTGCTCGAAGCGGCGTCGCAGATGTGCGTGCGGTCCGATGCCGGTACGGATCTGTCGGTGTCGCTCGACGGTTCGTTTCGTGCCGGCTCGCACGGCTGGTGCTCCGAGCCGGGCACGATCGCCCACTGGCCCGGGGGGTTGGTGCTGGCATTCCCGGCAGCCGGTTCGGTGAATGGCTCGTTGGTCCTCGCTCCGGGCGATGTGAACCTCACGTTCAAGCAGTACATCCGTGATGCCATCGAGCTGACCATCGTCGAGGACTATGTCACCGAGATCGCCGGCTCTGGTCTCGACGTCGAGCTGATGCGCTCGTATCTGGCGTCGTTCGAGGAACCGGAGGCCTACGCCGTGAGCCATGTGGGGTGGGGCATGAACACAGGAGCGCACTGGGAGGCCCTGGCCATGTGGGACAAGGGCGACATCAACGGCACCGAGCTCAGGGCATTTGCCGGAAATTTCCTGTACTCGACCGGAGCCAATGAGGTCGCCGGCCGGTTCACCCGGGGCCACTTCGACTTGCCCATGAGGAACTGCACGGTGTCGCTCGACGGCCGGGTCGTCGTCGAGCGCGGCGTGCTGCAGGGCGACCTGGCGGGTCCGGCCCGACGACGCGATCGACCGTAGGTCTCTCGGTCCGGGGCCGGTGGGTGGCGATGGTGATCGAGACCACTCCGGCTCTCGGAATTCCGGGTTCGCGATGACGGTATCGATGGTCGGGCGGCGGTTCTGATCCAAACTGGGAGGATGATCGAAGAGGCAGGGTCCGGCACCGCTGCGCGTCGCAATCCCGAGGCTGGTTGGTACCCCGATCCGGTGGGGCGCGCCGCGCAACGCTACTGGAACGGGAACGAGTGGACCACGAACACTCGCGGTCCCGCTCCACCAGCCGGTGCGCCCGGCGCGTCGCCGGCCAGAGCGCACGCCGAGGCGTTGGCCACCGCAGCATCGACCCCAGCCGTGTCGACCCCCGCCGCATCGACCCCAGGCGCATCGACCCCAGGCGCATCGACCCCGGCAGCTTCGGACCCGGGGCCGACCGAAACTGCAGGGTGGGCGGCGAGTGCTGACTCCTCCCCACCGTCCAAGGGTTCGACGTCGTGGTTGCTCGGCGGACTGGCGGTTGCGTTGATCGCATTCGTCGTCGGCATCGCCGTCGATCGAACCTTGCTCGGATCCGACGATGTCGATCAGTCGATCACGGTGGCTTCGACCACCACGACCGGTCCGGTCAGCCCGACGACGACCGCCGATTCTTCAGCGGCGGTCGAGGAGCTCGAGACGCAATTGGCGGCCCTCCGAGAGGAGTCGAGCGCGGCAGTGGCCGAGGCACTGGCCGGCAACGAGGTGCTCACGGCCCAGGTGGCGAACTTGACGACCCACGTCGAGGCCATGCGTACCTGGTTCACCGCGGAGGTGCTGGCGCGTGCTCAGGCCACCTTCGACGCCGAGGTGGCTCGAGCGTGCGCTGCCCCGGAGGACCCGACGCTCGACAACACCAGGTACGTGCGCGGCATGGAACCCGCGGGTACCCACGTCGATGTCGTCAACGCAGCCATCGACTGCCGGACAGGAACCGGCTGAGTACCGGCGACGAGGTCAAGCCAGCGCTACTTCGGCATCGCCGGCGATCACCACCTCGTCGCGTTGGTTCCTGGTCTCGATCGACAGTCTGGCGATGTCGCCGTCCATGGCGACCACTTCGGCCGTCGTCTCCAGCCGATCGCCGGGCCACACCTGTCTGGTGAAGCGAACCCCGTAGCTGCGCATCGCCGCCGGTCCGAACCAGTCGGTGACGATGCGAGCGGTGAGGCCCATGGTGAACATGCCGTGCCCGAAGAGACCGGGGTATCCGTGCAGTTGGGCGAACTCGTTGTCGTGATGCAGGGGATTGAAGTCGCCACTCGCTCCGGCGTACTTCACGAGGTGCGTCGGGGTGACCGCTTCGATCACCACCATGTGGCGACGTGCCCCGACTTCGATGTCGGTCATGCGGTCTCCTCGGAACGGCTCGGCTTGTGCTCGGGAATGACCCCGACGTTGACAGCGGTGACGCAGAGGACACCATCCTGGTTGTGGAATTCGGTGATCTGTTCGACGAAACCCAACGTGCCTCCCCGGCCGCTCACCTTCTCCCACTGTTCGCCGTTGCGAATGGTGACGGTGAGTTCGTCTCCCACCCGGACAGGGTGGTGGTAGGTGAAGCGCTGTTCGCCGTGCAGCGTCTTGCCCGCACCGGGATAGCGAGGTGAGGCCTTGGGTCGCCAGCCCGGCCGGCTGGTGTCGAGCGGGTAGTCGGGTTCGAAGTGCGCGGCCGCCTGGAAGAACGTGGGGGGCACCGCCGAGCCGGCTGCGTACTCCGGGTGGTCATCACCCAGACTTCGAGCGAAGAGCAGCACGGCGGTTTCGTCGACCGGAAAGCGGAACGACTCGCCGTCGGAGATCTCGGGGTCTGTCATGGGCGACATCCTGCCCGACGAATTAGGTTTGGTCCATGACTGCGGCAATGCCTTCCCATGACCATCCGTTACCTCCGCCGATGCTCGAAGAGGTGAGCGCGGGGATCTACTCCTATGTCCAGCCCGACGGCACCTGGTTCATCAACAACTGCGGCTTCGTGGCCGGTGACGACGAGGTGGTGGTCATCGACACCACGTCCACCGAGGCACGAACCAGAGCGTTCATCGAGGCCATCCGATCGGTCAGCGACAGGCCGGTGACGACGGTGGTCAACACGCATCATCATGGGGACCACACCCACGGGAACTACCTGTTCGAGGGGGCCACCGTGGTGGCCCATCGCAAGTGTCGCGAGGTGATGATGAGCGCCGGCGGCATCGCCGACTACTCGGCGGCCTTCCCCGGCGTGGAGTGGGGAGCCCTTCGCTTCAGGCCGCCGTCTCTGGTGTTCGACGGGTCCCTCGACCTCCATGTGGGGGACGTGACCCTCGAGTTGCGTGATCTGGGTTACGTGGCGCACACGACCGGTGACGTCCACGCCTGGCTTCCCGAACGAGGCGTGTTGTTCGCCGGCGATCTCGTCTTCCACGGAGGAACTCCGTTCGCTCTGTTCGGTTCGGTGTCGGGCACGATCGAGGCGATGGATCGGCTCGAGAGCTACGGCGCCGAGGTGATGGTGCCCGGGCACGGTCCCGTCGCCCGAGGAGCCGGCATCAAGTCGGCGCTGGATGATCAACGCCAGTACCTGACGTTCGTCCTCGAGCGGGCCCAGGCCGGCATCGCTGCCGGTCGGAGCCCACTCGAGCAGGCGCTGGCAACGGATCTGGGTCGTTTTTCGGCGTGGACCGACGGCGAGCGTCTTGTCGGCAACCTGCACGTGGCTTACCGCGAGGCGGGCCACAACGACGATTTCGCCATCGATCGCAGTATCGGCGACATGATCCGATTCAACGGGGGAGCCCTCCCTCGTTGCCTCGCCTGACCTCAGGCCGACCCGAGCCGCTCCCGACCCGAGCCGCTCCCGACCCGAACCCAAACCCGGTCAACTGCGTGCACCTGTTTCCTTCTGGCGACG
>JAHECQ010000264.1 GCA_024641625.1 Acidimicrobiales bacterium
GTGCTCGGTCGTCGACTCGGTGAACCGCTCGCCGGTTGGCTGGCCACCGGTGCCATCAAGGCCGAGGCCAGGGTTGGCCACCCGCCCCAGCCGTCGGGCTGGAGCCAGCCATGAGAGACCACGACGGTCATGGCGAAACACAGAATCGGACCGAGCAGCGCCCGGATCCACAGCACCGATCCGACACTCGGGCCGAAGTGCTTGCTGAGGCTGACCAGATCCGGAGACCCCAGACGGGCCTGCACACCGGCGGCCGCAGTGCCGAAGACGAACAGGGCCAGACCGGCCAGCCCTTCGGAACGGTTCTTGGCCGCGAACCAGCCGATGCAGGCCGCAGCGGTGAGCGCGCCGAGCACCAGGGCGGTCAGCAGCTGGGCTCGCAGGACCGAGGCCGATCCCCGTGGATAGTGGATGCCGAACTCGAGTTGACCGGCGGCAGCGGCCAATGGGGACACGAACTCGAAACCGACCACGAAACCGGCCGCGGTGATGGCCAACGCTCCGAGGCCGTTCGAGGGATCGATGGTGACCAGGACGACGACCGTGGCCGCCGATGCGGTGGCCAGCTGTCCGACCCGGGTGTTCCAACCACGTTCGAACCCGGCGAGGTAGCGCCACAGCGCTCGGGGCATCCACGACCGCGCCAATGCCACACGCGACGGGCGAGCCTCGGTCTGATCGACTGCCCGACGAAGACTGACCAGGATGCGCTGGAAGTCGAAACTGAGCGCCGCCGATCGCATTCCCTCCAGCGCGTTGGCTCGACGCCACAGATGCTCGATCGGGACATCTTCGAGCACGAGGTAGGCCGCCGCGATGGCGACGACGAGCGCCCCCAGCAGGGCGGCAGCCCCGGCCGGGCCCGAAAGCGGTTGCCCGCTGAGGGTCAGGGCTGCCACGGCGCCGGCGCCGAGAAGATTCAGGGCCGCGCCGTACCAGCGTCGGGGGCCGTGACCCTTCCAGACGACGAGCCAACCAACGGTCTGCACCACCGAGGTCAGTGCGGCGATGCCCAGGATGAATGAGTGGCGCATGGCCAGGCGGTAGCCGAAGGTCCCCGGCTCGCCCATCGCCGCCAACCCGGCGACGGCCACCGCGGCGATGGCCCCGTAGGCCACCGATTGGCGGACGAGTCGGGGAACCAGGACCTTGCGGCGGCCGAGGGGCGCGTTGAGTTCGTGCAGCACGACGGCGCGGTTGAGCAGAAACGGTCCGCCCCGTCGCCCGAGCCAGATCGGCAGCGTGAGGAGCACAGTCGCGGCCACATCGACCGCACGGTCGAAATGGCGAAGGTTGCTGGGCAGTACCACGGCCACGCCGGCGCTGTAGATGGGAATGAGAAGCCAGGCGATTCCCGCCAGATAGAGGCTGTAGAGGTCGTCGCTCAGAATTGGACCTTCGGCGCGTCCTGCTGACCTTCGGGGGCTTCGTAGAACGATCGCGGCTTCACGTTGGCCATGCCGGCGAAGAACATCCAGGGGATGGTCTGGGTCAGCTTGTTGAGTTTGGAGACAGCGTCGTTGTAGTACTGGCGGGCGAACGAGAGCTGACCTTCGGTGTCGGCCAGTTGCTGCTGCAGATCGAGGAAGTTGGTGTTCGCCTTCAGGTCGGGGTAGGCCTCGGCCACCGCATTGACCCTGACCAGGGCTTGTTGCATGGCGGCATCAGCGCTGGCCTTGGCGGCCACGTCCCCTCCGGCCGCCGCCTGCTTCAGCCCGGTGCGTGCCGCGGTGACCTCCTCGAACACACCCTTTTCGTGCGAGGCGTAACCCTTGACGGTTTCGACGAGATTCGGGATCAGGTCGGCCCGTCGGGTGAGTTGGACGTCGATACCGCCGAGCGCCTCCTGGGCACTGATGTCGCTCGTTCGCAGTCGGTTGAATCCCGACACCGCGAAGCCGACCAGGCCGATGATCAACACCAGGATGACAAGTAGTGGAATCAGCATGGAGTGTCCTTCTTTCGTTGCTCTGACCTTAGGCGCCGGACGTCTCGATTGGTCACCAGGAACCACCGCCCCCGCCGCCGCCGCCACCACCACCGGAGAAGCCGCCGCCACCGCCGGAGGACGAGCGTTGACTGGCCTCGTAGCTCGAGATCGCGGAGTCGAGCGTGGAGGAGAAGTCGCGGACCATCGATCCGGCGAAGTTGTTCATGTTCGAATACGCGAACCCGGGGCCGAGGTAGAGGGGGACCGGCGGCTCGGTGCCGACTTCGGTTCGGTACTTCGAAGCCCATTCCTCGGCGCAGCCGAAGGCGACCGCCCAGGGCAGGTAGGCGGTGAACAGCTCCTCGCGTCCGGAGAAGTCGAAACGCTCGATGCTCGACGACGTGGACAGCACTCGGTGGAATCCGCCGATTCGTGACCACAGATCGCGCCCGGACGCGGTGCGTTTGGTGGTGGCACCGGTCATCAACATCCCGACGCCGCCGATGGCGAACATCCCCGGGACGAGCGCCAAGGCCGACATGCCCCAGGGCCGCCAGATGCAGAGGGCGGCGGCGGCGATGGCCCCGGCGACGGTGAGGACCCCTCCGAGTTCGATGCGGTGCTGGGAGCTCATGGCGCCGACGTACGTTGCCCAGCGACGGGTGTCGGACTCCAACTTGGCAAGTTGGCTCTTGAGTTTCTTCCCCGAGGCGACGTTCTTGTCGAGTGCGGTGAAGCTGGTGTGTGCACCGGAGAGCAGACCGGCGAGGCCGAGGGTGACGTCGTCGACATTCGCCCATCCGGCGTCGCCGTTCTTGTCGGTGAGCGTCCAACCGGAGGGAATCTTGTCGAGCTCGACTGCGCCTCGCTCGGCTGCGTAGAGCATCGAGGCCACGAATGCTTCCTTGCCCACGGTTTCGGTGAGGATGTAGTTCGCCTGGGCCGGTCCGATGTCGGGCGGGGGGGCGTACTGCAGCGGAAACGCCGGCTCTTGCTCCTTGGTGCTCCGACTGAGCATGCCGCCGTAGGCCGCGGCAGCTCCGGCAGCCAACAGAACGAGGAGGAGTTTGAGAGGCGATGATCCGAGCACCGGGTCATAGCGGGTGGTCCATGGCAGTGAGTTGCCGGCGGGAGGCGTAGGGAGCTGCATGCCGGCACTGAGCGTGACCGGTGTGCGGGGTGGGAGAGGGCCGGCCTGGATGCGGATGGTGCTGGTCCCCTGGCCATCGGCGGTACAGCCGGCGGTGGCCCCGGCCCCGATGGCGCATTGGGTGGCGATTGCTGCCGTCGGGAGGTTGATGGTGATGTCTGCGGAGTCGATCTCCTGTTGCCAACCGCCGGGGATGACGTTCCAGTAGAACTGTGTGGGCAGCTCACCGGAGCGGGGGATGAGCACGCCGTCGATCGTGTAGCTGATCACGTAGGTGTGGAGTCCGGGAGTCAAGGTGATGGACGGGGAGCCGACCCGGGCGGTGACGTACCGGCCACGGTTCTTGCGGGTGATGTCGACTTCGTCGGGTTGACCGTCACGGGTGATGATGATCGACTCCGGAAGGCGTCGGGCGTTCGGGGCGTTGTCGTCGTGGATGTCCCAGAAGCGGAAGATGCCGTGTTTGCCCTCGTAGGGGAAGTCGATGGTCAGCTCCTCGGTCGCCGACAGATCGCCCTGTTCGTCGATGTCGAATGTTGCGACGTACCGGGTGATGGTCGTCTCCTCGAAGACCGGATCGGTCGGGGAGGATTTCCACTGGGCGGCGGGGGCCGCGATCGCTCCGAGCAACGCGACGCCGGCCAGAAGACGAAGGAGCCAGCGGGCCATGCAGGGCACGCTAGCCGGTCCGATGCCGACCCACCCCGTCCGGGCACCCATGGCTGTGCCGGTGGTCGGTGTTGTGGAACGCTGGGCCGATGTTCGAGGGCTTCGCTGAACGTCGAGTGACCACCACCGGAGCGGAGATCTACTGCCGCACCGCCGGCGATGGTCCTCCGCTGTTGTTGTTGCACGGCTATCCACAGACCCATGTGCTGTGGCGACTCGTCGCCGGGCCATTGGCCGAGCGGTTCTCGGTCGTGATCCCCGACCTTCGTGGGTACGGGGCCAGCTCGAAGCCGGCGGCCGGCGAAGGATCGATCGCCTACGCGAAGCGAGCGATGGCGCAGGACATGGTCGAGGTGATGGCCGAGTTCGGCCACGAGCGGTTCCTGTTGGCCGGACATGATCGAGGCGGCCGGGTTGCCTATCGGTTGGCTCTCGATCATCCGCAGGCGGTCGCCAGACTGGTGACGCTGGACATCATCCCCACCCTCGAGCAGTTCGAGGCCGCGCAACGTCCCGGAGGACGCTTGCCCTGGCACTGGTTGTTCCTGGCCGAGCGGAGTCCGTTGCCCGAGCGCATGATCATGGCCGAGAGGGAGTTCGTGTTGCGGTGGTTGCTCGAGGGCTGGATGGGCGACCCATCCAAACTGACCGACGACGCATTCGCCGCCTACCTCGAGGCGTGGACCGACGAGACGATCCGGGCAACTTGCGACGACTACCGCGCCGGTATCGGCTTGGACTGCGAGAACGACTCGGTGGATCGTGAGGTGGGTAACCGGATCATCAGTCCGATGCTGGCGCTGTGGGGCGATCCATCACGAAAGCGGAACCTGTTGCCGGTTTGGGAGCGATGGGCCACCGATGTGCGCGGTCAGGGCCTCGACTGCGGGCACTTCCTCCCCGAGGAGGCTCCCGATGCCTTGCTCGATGTGATGGTGCCGTTTCTTCTGGAGGCGGGCTGAACGGTCTCGGCGTCATCTCGGGCCAGTCGGTCGGGGTGATGCGGATTCGGCCGAGCGGCCCGTGGCCCGGTGGGAGTACCATCCGGCTGTGTTGTCCGGTGCCGTGGTCTTCGCCCAGTGGAGTTGAGTGATGAAGGGGAGTCCGAGTGGCTGAGAAGGAACCGGTGAAGAGCCGACCCAAGTTGCTGTCGGGTGGCAATCCCCAGATCGCGAAGGGCGACGGCGACGCTCCGGTGCAGGAGTACCTCGCGGCCATGCCGGGTTGGAAGCGAGAGGTGGGTCGCCGCCTCGATGAACTCATCGTGTGTACCGTTCCCGACGTGAACAAGGCAGTGAGGTGGAACTCGCCCTTCTACGGCCTCGAGGGCAACGGCTGGTTCCTCAGCTTCCATTGCTTCACCAAGTACATCAAGGTGTCGTTCTTCCGTGGCGCCTCACTCGACCCGCTCCCTCCGGGTGAGTCCAAGAGCGGCGACACGCGCTACGTCGACATCTACGAGAACGACGACTTCGATCAGGTGCGCTGGGCGAGCTGGATCAAGCAGGCATCCGACCAACGCGGTTGGACGCCATAGGTGGTGGACCGATGACCGATCGGATTCCCGAGGGGTTCGAGTTGACGCGCACCACCCCTCTTTTCGGCCATGACACGGTTCCTGCCGGACTGCTCGAGGCTCATCGCGTCGCTGAAGGGGTGTGGGGTCGGCTCGTTGTCCACGCTGGGGAGGTCGGCTTCGTCTTCGAGGACGCTCCCGGGTCGCGCCTCACGCTGGTCGCCGGCGACAGCATCGTCATCCCACCCGCACGCCTCCATCACGTCGACCTCGACCGGTCGGGCAGGTTCTGCGTCGAGTTCTATCGCCCACCGAGGGCTCCGTCAGCGGGCGAGGAAGGCC
>JAHECQ010000265.1 GCA_024641625.1 Acidimicrobiales bacterium
GTAGCTGACAATCGCGGTGGTGTCGGGATGTTCTGCCGCCTGGGCGACCAGATCGTCGATGGCGGTCGTGTTGCGCCACCATCCCCGGCGGTAGTACTCGTCGATGGTTTCCTGGGGAATACGGCGGCGGCCGGGAACGAAGGAGGTCGCGTGCGGGGAAGGTCGTGTCGGTCCCATGCGGGGACGCTACCGGCGCCCGGCGACCGTGGCCAGGTCGTGCAGGGGGTCGACTGCGGGTTCGGCAGGTATCGCCGCCGACCCTTCGGGTACCGTATGACCGATGCCATCAGCTTCTGCCTCTCCGACAGGTGTGACGACTGCGTCGTCGCCGGGCGAACAGCCCGCAGTGTTCACTGCCGACGATGACGCCCTGCACCTCCACCTGGCCGGTGAGGAGTGGTGGTTCACCGAGACATCGTGGTTCGCGTTCCACAACATCGAACATCATCTGGGCGGTTGGTTCTATTCCATGTTCCGTCCCAACATCGGTACCGTTGCCGGCGGTGCCTGGCTGTGGGACGACACGGCGCACCTACCCTGGGAGGTGCCCTACTCCGCCAACTACACGGCGCTCCAGCTGCCGATCGACCTCGATCTGCGGGATGCCCAGCTGCCGAACGGGGTTTCGATCAAGGTCGAAGAACCGACCATGGTCTATCGACTCGGTTACGACGACCCCGGTCGTTTCACCGCCGACCTCCGGTTCGAGGGGGCCATGGCTCCCCGGGCGCTGGCGACCGGCGCATCGACCTTCGGCCATGCTTCGCACTTCGACCAGCTGGGTCACATGACCGGCTCCATCGAGCTTCATGGCCGGACGATCGACATCGACTGCTGGTCGATGAGGGATCGCACCTGGGGACGCCGACCCGAGAACCGACCGAGACAGGCGGCGTACGTCACCGGAGCCGGCGTCGAGGGACAGGGGTTTCTCGCAGTCACCAACGCTCGCGATGGCAAGGACCGCATCGCCTACGGCTTCGTGAACCGAGGTGGTGAGCCGATCACCATTGCCGACGGAGAACGCACGGTTCAACGCAATGGCGAGACAGGATGGATCGAAACGATGCGGATCGACGCCGTTGACGTGAACGGTGACGCCTTCGCAGCCATCGGGACGGCGACCAATCGCATCATCATCAACCGACACACCTTCATCGATGTGAACAGTGTGATCCACTGGCACACCCTCGAGGGAGCAACCGGCGACTGGTGGGGCGAAGATCAGGACATGTGGCCGATGCATCGCTGGTCGGCCGCCCGACGTTCGCTCGATTGGGGGGTTCCATCATGAGCCTCGAGCCGGCAGAGTTGTTGCGTCGGTTGTCGGTCAGCCTCCGATCCGACATCGGTCCCGCGGTCGGGGACGAGTACGCCCGCACGCAGGCCTTCATGGCCTCGGTCATCCTCGAGCGGGTCAGTCGCCAGCTGGCGCTGGGCCCGCAGCACGAGGCCGATGAGCTGGTCGACATGACAGAGCTCTGTGATGCGCTCGAAGAGGTCCTCGCCGACGCCCCCGTCGAGGTGCTCGATGCCTTCACCGAGGCGAGGTCCCGTGCCACGGTGGCATCTCTCGGCGCCCTCATCGAACGCCTCTACGCTTGGGGCGGCACCGAGCCGAAGGTGGTCCGAGCGCTCGGGTTGATCCGACCGGTCCTGCGCCGGGACATCGATCGGAAGATGGCGGTTGCCGGATGAGCGAGGACACGAACCCCGAGGGGGCAGACCAGAACGATGAGGTCGTCGGTCTGCTGAAGCCTTACCTCACCGAGCGATTCGAGGCCGATGCGTCGGTCGAGATCCGCGATCTCGACCGCATCGCCGTCGGTTGGTCGCACGAGACCTGGCTGTTCGATGCTTCCTGGAGCGTGGACGGCGAGGTCCGTTCCCAGGGCTTCTGCCTGCGCCGCGATCCAGGCAACGCCCTGTTGCGTCAGATGTCCGATCTCGGTCAACAGTTCAGGGTCCTGCGCTGCCTCGAAGCCACCGATGTGCCCGCTCCCAGGGTCTACTTCTACGAAGAGGACCCGGGAGTGCTCGGTGCACCAGCACTGCTGATGGAGAAGGTGCCGGGCTTGTGTCCGAGCCCTTGGGGCAAGGCAGGTCGTGAGTTCTACGCAGCGGCCGCCGATCGCGGTGTGCTCCCTGTCAGCTTCACCGACGCGCTGGCAGCCATCCACAATGCCGATTGGGAGGCGGCCGGTCTTGGTTTTCTCGGTGTTCCTGCGTTGGGCGATGCGTTCGCTCGCAGCGAGATCACGAAGTGGCGCCTGCTCATCGAGCAGTCGGGGCATCCCGGTCACCCCATTCTGGCCGACCTGATCGGCTGGCTCGAGGCCAACGCGCCGAGCACCGACCGCCTCACGTTGGTTCATGGCGCGTATCGAACCGGCAACGTGCTGATCGACGATGACCGCGTGTCGGCAGTGCTCGACTGGGAACTTCAAGTCATCGGCGATCCGATGTACGACGTTGCCTACATGCTCACCGAACTCAACCGTGAAGGCACCGATCTCCTGTCGAACGTCGTGCCCCGAGATCTCTTCTTCGAGCGTTACCAGACGGCCACCGGCATCGAAATCGACGAGGACCGTTGCCGGTACTACCAGTTGTTGTACGCCATGCGGTCGGCAGCGTTCTGGATGAGCGCAGCCGGGCTCTTCGCCGACGGTGCCAACACCGATCTCCGCCTGGCTCGTACCGAGTGGTCGGTCAGCGTCGCCCTCGAACGGGCGGCCCAGGAACTCGGCTACTGACCGGCTCGGCTCAGGCCGGGTTCGACTCGTCCGCCTTTCGCGCTCTGCTCGGCGCCACCCGTGGGGGTTCATTGGGCTGCTTCGGGTACTCGGGCGGCCACGGTGCATCCATCAATCCGGCGGTCAGATCGGCCTGGGAGCGCTCGATCAGTGGGGTGAGGTCCTGGGGGTGGTCGTTCATGCCGGCCCACGGGTTGCCCTGGTCCTCCAGTCGCGCCGGCATGGTGGCCATCGTCAGCTCGTCGGGAACGATCGTGGCCACCTCGTCCCATGAAATGGGTGCCGAGACTTGAGCACCGACCCGGGAGCGAACCGACCATGCGCCGAACACCGTCTTGTGAGGCGCGTTCTGATTGAAATCGATGAAGACGCGTGCCCCTCGCTCCTCTTTCCACCATGCTGCGGTGATGCGGTCGGGTTGACGGCGTTCCAGTTCGCGAGCCAACGCCACCGCGGCCGCCCGGACCTGGTAGCTGTCCCAGCGCGGCTCGAGCCGCACGTACAGGTGGAGGCCACGGTTGCCGGTGGTCTTGACGAAGACGGCAATGTCCAATTCGTCGAGAAACTCCTTGACCGCGTAGGCCGCCGCCCTGATGTGGTCGAAGTCGACGCCGGGCGAAGGGTCGAGATCGATACGCAGCTCGTCGGTGACCTCCGGTCGTGCAGCGAGGTAGGGCCACGGGTGGAAGCCGAGACACCCGAGGTTCACCGCCCAGGCGATGTGGGCAGGATCGGCGGCGACCAATGCGTTGGACGTGGTGCCGTTGACCGTCGCGACCTCGGTGGTCTGGAGCCAGGCAGGGGCGCCCTTCGGCACCCGCTTCTGGAAGAATGACTTGCCTGACGCCCCGTCGGGGAACCGTTGCAGCAGGGTTGGGCGGCCACCCATGGCCTCCATGAGGGGCTCGGCGACGGCGAGGTAGTAGCGGACGAGGTCGAGTTTGGTCTCGCCGCGTTTGCTGAAGAACACCTTGTCGGGGTTGGAGATGCGCACGTCGTGCCCGGCAATCTCCAGGGTGACGGCGGTACTCTTCGAACTCGGGTGCTCGGTCGTCATGTCAGTTGCCGGAGGAGGTCTCGGCGGCCTGGAGTACGAGAGCGAGCGACGCCGGCACCGGTTCGTCGAGTTGGTCGAAGCGGCACTCGTCGGGAGTCTTGTCCGGCCGCCATCGCAGCAAGCTCGTCACCTCCCGGAACCTGCCATTCAGTGTGGATCCGTACTTCACCTCGACCACCCGCTCGGTTCGCAGCGGCACCCATGAGTGGTCCTTCGATGCGCTCCAGCGGTTCGGCGCCCCTGGCATGCGCCCGTCTTCGTGGCCTTCCGCCTCGGCCCAGCTGCGCCACGGGTGACCGGCCAGGGCGCCCTCAGCGAGGGGTTCGAGCTCGACAACCAGCTCCGTTCGACGTTTGGCACTGAAGCTGGCGGCGACGCCGACGTGATGGAGCGTGCCGTTGTTGTCGAACAGACCCAGCAGCAGTGAGCCCACCCCCTGCCCGTCCTTGTGCCATCGGAAGCCGGCGACGACGACGTCGGCTGAACGGACGTGCTTGATCTTCAGCTGCGCTCGCTTGTTCTCCTGGTAGGAGTCGCCGAGCGGTTTGGCAATCAACCCGTCGAGCCCGGCCCCTTCGAACACGCTGAACCAATGGGCGGCCACGGCGGTGTCGGTCGTGGCCGGGGTGAGATGGAGTGGGTGCTCGGCGCGGGCCATGATCGCCTCCAACTGGCGGCGGCGCTCGGCAAAGGAGCGCGTTCTCAGGTCCTGGTCTCCAACCGCGAGGACGTCGAAGGCCACGAAGGACGCCGGCGTCCTGGTTGCGAGCAGGTTGACTCGACGCTCGGCTGGGTGGATGCGCTGCTGAAGCGCTTCGAAGTCGAGGCGCAGTGCGTCGCCCTCACCCGTCGCCACGATCAATTCGCCGTCGAGCACGCATCGTTCGGGCAATTGTCGGCGCAGGGGTTCGAGCATCTCCGGGAAGTACCGGGTCAGGGGACGCTCGTTGCGTGAACCCAGAACGATCTCGTTGCCGTCCCGGAAGACAATGCATCGGAATCCGTCCCATTTGGGCTCGAACAGCAGGTCGTCGCGCTCGGGAATGCCGTCAACCGCCTTGGCCAGCATCGGCTTGACCGGGGGGTTGACGGGCAGTGTCATGAACCGAGCAGTTCGTTGATCGACGTCATCGGCTCGACTCCCTGGCGCACGTCCGCCAGCGGCTGAGGGTCTCCCCAGGTGCTGGTCAAGGGAATGACGCCGGCCCATTGTGGACCCCCGACGTCGGCCTCGTCGTCGGCCGGAGGTCCCGAACGCACCTTTGCCGACATCTCGACGAGAGGAACGGCGAGGACGAGGGTGGACTTGAACTCGGCCTCGGTTGCCGGCCTTCGGCTGTCCCAGTTCTCGACGACGTGATCGGTGATGAGCTTCAGCGCCTGGTCCTTCTCGGCGGGATCCTCGACTCGACGGGCCGTGCCCCGCACGACGACCGAGCGGTAGTTCATGGAGTTGTGGAAGGCCGATCGAGCGATCACGAGGCCATCGAGGATGGTGACGGTGACGCAAACCTCGGCGTCGCGGCCGTTGCGCAGCATGGCGTTGGCCACCGACCCGTGAAGATAGAGATCCTCGTCGGTACGCCCGTACGCCATCGGCAGCACGATGGGCCCGCGATCGGTGTTCACGCCCACGTGAGCGATGTGCCCGGCGTCGAGGATGGCGAATACATCCTGGGGGTCGTAGCGGCCACGGTCGGCCAGACGGCGAAGAGTGACTCGATCGCTGGCGGGGGTACCGCTGGATGGGGAAGGGGGTTGCTCTGGCATGAGGCTC
>JAHECQ010000266.1 GCA_024641625.1 Acidimicrobiales bacterium
GTCTGCTTCGCCAGCGTGGGTTCAGCGATGTGTCCGACATCCTGGGAGGCTACGGCGCGTGGCTCGAGCTGCGTCAGACCGTGTGACCGCCCCCCGCCGGCCTCGGACCATGGGTGCCAACGCCGTGCGAGCCAATGGAAACCGACGTCCAGCGGGCCCGTCGATGCGTCGGCGGGTCGCGCTGTCGACGCTCCTGCCACTCACCTTGGTTGCCGCACTGGGCTCGTGCGGATCGAGTGAGCCGACGGCCGGTGATGCCCAGGATCGGTCGACGACCACGACAGGGACCGCCACGACAGGGACCGCCACGACACCGACGGCAGCCGACGACCCGGCATCGACCGACCCGGTATCGACCGAGGACACCGGCCGGACCGTGACGATCAAGGCAACGTACTCCGACGGGCGAGTGAGCACGCCCCGCGAGCGTTTCGAGATCGAACTGGGTCAGAGCGTCGCGGTGTCGGTGACAAGCGATGTCGAGGAGGAAGTCCACATCCACGGCTATGACGTTTCGCTGCCGCTCAGTGCGGGATCCCCGGCCGAGGTGACTTTCATCGCCGACATTCCCGGCGTGTTCGAAGTCGAACTGGAGGACTCGGGTACCTTCCTGTTCGAAGTACTGGTGCGGTGATTCCGGCGACCGAGCTCGCGCACGGTGTGGGTTCCCGAGGCGAGTTGCCACTGCCGCTGTGGATGTTCAGCTGGGCGGCGTCGATCGCGCTCGTCTTGTCATTCGTGGCCCTGGGGTTCCTGTGGACCAAGCCGCGCCTGGCCCGAATGGCCTCGGGCGACGCGATCGAGCTCGGTCGCGTCGCCGGCGTGCTCATCCTGGCCGCCCGGATCGCGGCGCTGGCGCTGTTCGTGACCACCTTGGTGGCGGGGTTCTGGGGGGCCGACGATCCGTCCCGGAACCTCCTGCCGGTCACCTTCTACGTGGTGGTGTGGGTCGGCGTCTTGATCATCTCCGGACTCGTGTTCGATCTGTGGTCGATCGTCAACCCATTCGTTTCGTTGGTGCTGCTCATCGAGTGGGCGTCGGGCCGAGTCTCCGCGGTCGGCGACGGGACGTCCGGCGTCGATGCCCGGCCGTCGCCGGACCGTAGCGACGGTGCGGCCGCTCTCGGTTTGTTCGTCCTGCTCTACTTCGAGCTCGTCCACGTGTCGGGAGCATCGCCGCGGTCGATTGCCCGTCTGCTCGCCGTGCACACCGCGGTTGCCCTGTTCGCCGGTCTGCGCTGGGGGAGCGATTGGCTGCGTCGATACGAACCATTCGGGGCCTTGTGCTTTCTCATCGGTCACCTGGCTCCGATGGGGCTCGAGCGCGGTGCGTCAGGTTGGCTGCTTCGACGTCGTCCGCCCATGGCCGCCCTGGGAGTGCTGTCGACGTCACTGGGCACGATCCTGTTGTTGATGGTGGTGCTCGGAGGGACGACCTTCGATGGGTTCTCCGAGAGCCAGGCTGGGCGATCACTGTTCCGGTCGGCCAGCGGGACCAGCGGGACCGTCGTGCTCACCGCGGCCTTGGCCGCCTCGGTGCTGGCAGTGGGTGTGCTGTATCTCAGCGGCTGTTGGTGGGTGTCCCGCGTTGGTTCCCAACCGCTGGTTGACATGCTGAGAGCATTCGGACCCTCCCTGGTCCCCATCGTCTTCGGCTACGCGGTGGCCCATTACCTCCAGCTCCTGATCGACGAGAGTCAAACGTTCGTGTTCCTGCTCTCGGATCCGCTCGGACGCGGCTGGAATCTCTTCGGAACGGCCGATGGGCAGATCAACTTTTCGGTTCTCGGCTCATCGACGGTGGCTTGGCTCCAGGTGGCCGCCATCCTGTTCGGGCACGTCGGTGCCGTGGCAGTCGCTCATGACCGATCACTCGAGCGCTTCAACGCGAAGGACGCGTGGCGCGGCCAGTTCGTCATGCTCGTGGTGATGGTGGCCTACAGCACGCTGGGTCTCTGGCTCCTGCTGTCGGCCTGACCCGGCAACGCAGCAGGGTTGCCGGCCGTGGTTCGGGCCTCAGTCGGCTGCGGCCGCAGTCCAGGCGTCGAGCGTGGCGAGCGTCGATGAATAGCTGCGTGCCAGCAGTGTCCCGTTCATCGAGAAATCGAATGAGCCGATCTCGGGTGGCGTCACGCTCGGAATGATGGCGATGCGGAAGCGGCGGGCCAACTCGTCCACATCGTGGGCGCGTTGATTGCGAATCATGAGGTTCACCGAATGAAGGAGGCTTCCGACCAGGCGACGAGGGATGGCATCGGGTGGCGAGACCGGCGACGCATCGAGCGACAGGACACTCCGAGCACCGAAGGTGAGGGCCTGGCGAATCGGCACGTTGGCGGCGACACCCCCGTCGACGAAGGTGCGCCCATCGAGCGTCACGCTCGGAAAGACACCAGGGATGGCCGTGCTGGCGATGAGGGCCGGTCGGACCGGTCCGGCGGTGAGTAGATCCGGTTCTCCGGTGAGCGCGTCGGTGACGACCGCGGCGAAGCGAATCGGGAGATCCTCGAAGGCAATCGAGCCGAGGTGGTCGTCGATCAGTCGAGCGAGCCGATCGGCTCGACAGAGCACCCCGCTGCGGACCAGGTTGCGGACCATGCCGATGCGGCTGCCGCCGAAGATGGTTCGTCGATCCATGACCTGCCAGAGCCGAGTCAGCTCGTCGGCCGCCGACGCGGGACGGGCAGCCAGGAGGGCGCCGTTGAGCGACCCCACCGATGACCCCACGATCAGGTCGGGCACCACACCGCGTTCGAGCAGGGCGCGGATCATGCCCACCTGGACCGCGCCATAGGCGCCTCCGCCGGACAAGGCGAACGCCAAGGGACGGGGCCAGTCGGAGAACGGTATCGGAGAGCGGGGATCGGTCATGAGCGCGGTCGTGATTGGCGGGTGGAGGAGGAGCCTGATCGTCGGTGTTCACCGTGATCCACCGACGCTGTGTGGTCGGTCCGGCTTGCGGCCGACAACCAGCCCCCAGTCAACACCAAAGTTCGCCGATGTCAACACAGCCCGACCCGTCCCGAGCGCTCCGAGGGTCCCGAGCGTGCTCGGGGAAGAGCGAAGGTCGCGCTACGTTGAAGCCATGTTCAGCAACCGGCCGAGCCGTTTCACCAGCGGCCAAGATCCTTGGTTTCGCGTTGGGACGCTCGATGTCGGGACGTCCGGGATCGTCGCAGGGGTCATCGGCATCAGCATGTTCGTCTCGGCGGCCGAAGGCCGAGGCGGGCCCGTTCGCCGATGGCTGACGTTCAATGCCGACGCAGTGCTCAACGGGGAGATCTGGCGGGTCTTCACCTGGTGGATCTCCAATCAGCCGAGCCTGTGGCGGGTGCTCACGGTTGCCTATCTGTTCATCATCGGTGGGCAGATCGAAGGAGCGCTGGGCCGAGTCCGGATGGCACAGTTCTTCGCCTTCCTCGTGGCGGTGCCCGCCTTGTTGGCCACCATCCTCACGGCCATGACCATCGACGCCGGTTCCTATCTGGAGGCGACCGAGGCCGGATGGCTCGCCCTGTCGCTGTTGTTCGCCTTCGTGGCCTATCTGCCCAACGTTCGCTTCTTCTTCGGTATCCCGGGTTGGGTGCTGGCCGTGGTCATTGCGGTCATCGACCTGCTGCAATTCACCGCCGATCGCCTGGTCGGTGATGTTCTCTGGTACGTGCTCGCCGCGTCGGCGGTGCTGATGATCACCAAGGCCTTCGGGTTGGCGGAGTCCATCAGCTGGATCCCCAAGGTCCCGTTGCCGGTGGCCGTCGGCGGTGATCCTGCCGGACGTCCCAAGCGCAGCTCCCACCGCAAGACCAGCCCGACGCTCGATGATCCGCTCGAGGAGATGGAGATCAACGCCATTCTCGATCAGGTCTCCGAACGTGGTCTGCACAGCCTGACGCGGGCGCAGAAGCGAAAGCTGAAGGCCCACGGCAACAAGAAGCGTCGTCGGTCCTGAGGGCCAACCGCGTGCAGTTGCTGCGGCTGAGAGCCATGGAACTGCACGCGATTGGCGGATTCGGACCGGTCAGCTCACTCGGGTGATGTGCACCTCGGCCACCGGTCCCGACCAGTCGAACGAGGTCGGCAGATCGCCGACGCCGAGAATGCCCCGATGGTTGGTGATACGGCCATGCTCGGCGAGTAACGGATTCGATGTACCCGAGCCTTCGCCGGGTCCACAGAACGGAGCGGGTACGAGGTCAGCACGGTTCTCGGTGTTGATCTCGGTGCCGGCGTCCAAGCCGCGCACCCTGATCGATCGGTCGTGTCCGACGCGCTCGGGGAGCACGACCGAGTCGATGCCGGCGAAGCCGTCGTTGGTGCACACCAGCATCGCCGCCAGGCTGAAGTTGCGCTCGGTCGTGGTGAAGGAGAAGGTGGCCGACGTGCCCGGGGCAAGGGGTGCCATGGCCCCCACGCCGCTGACGCCCAGATCATTGGCGTCGATCTTGGCCTGGAGCTCGGCCGCCAACGCGGGGACTGCCCCGTTCTCCGCCAGGGCCTGGAGGCCGGCTGATGCCCGGTGGCCACGGTCGAAGATCGAGACGTGGGTTGAGTGCGCTGCGAAGTTCGGTGGCGTGAGCCACTGGCTTGGTGTCGTGTTCTCGATCGTCACGGTGTAGGTGGCCTCGGTCTGATGGCGACCTCGAAGTGCGTCACCCTCGGCTGCTGATGCGACGACCGGCAGCGCCAGTCCGAGAGCGGTGGCGGCCAACACGCCGAGGCCGAGTTGGCGGCGGCGGTGGCCTGGTCGGGGGGTTCGGGCGGCTGTGGTTCGGTTGTCGGCTGATGTTGCTCGGTCGTTCATGATTCCACCTTCGAGTGATTGACGTGGTGTGACATCGCCGCGGTGGCGACTCCATCCGAAAGAGAGGGGCGAGCCGGTGACTTCCGGCGATCGGGCGAGTTTCGGGATTGTTTCGCGCTTCGTTCGTCGGCCGATCGAATTGGGCCGTCGAGGATCCGTGCGCTCCCGCTCCGTGGCCGGTGACCAGGGGCCGGTGGCCACCCGTTCGACCATCCTGAGCCCGGCGGTGCTGGGCTAGGTTCTCGACCATGAGTTTCGACATGGCGTCTCAGTTCCGAACCGGCCTTCCTCCTGCCGAGAAGCCCTGGAGCGGACTTCCCCGATACTGCTTCGTCGGTGGCAACAACGACGAGGCCAACATTCCCTTCGGCGGACTGGCAGAGGCGGCGGTCAGCGCGTTGCGACGGGAGGGTCGCTCGTTGGCGAAGTACAACCTGGGGGGCAGCCCGCTCGGCTATGAGCCGCTTCGCACCTTCGTGGCGAACACCGTCGGTGCTCGCACCTCGATGACCTGCCAAGCCGATCAGGTCCTGCTGACCTCGGGCTCGCTCCAGGCGCTCGATCTGGTGAACGAACTCCTGATCGAACCGGGTGACACCGTCATCGTCGAGCAGGCGACCTACGGAGGCATGCTCGGACGGCTCGGCCGCTGCGGTGCTCGCGTGATCGGAGCCGAACTCGACGCCGACGGCATCCGGATCGATTCGCTGGCCCGCACCCTCGATTCGTTGGCCGCCGAGGGCATTCGCCCGAAGTACCTCTACACCATTCCGACGGTGCAGAACC